>CBDUWS010000039.1:0-9431 GCA_965370985.1 uncultured bacterium | reverse complement strand
AGAGGACTTGATTATTACTCTCGAACCACTTTCGAAATTACTTCCCCCCATTTAGGAGCCCAAAGTACCATCGGAGCCGGAGGACGTTATGACGGTCTCTTTCAAGCTCTCCAAGGCCCTTCAACTCCGGCCATTGGGTTTGCCGTCGGGTTAGAACGCGTCACTCTTCTGCTTTCAGAAAAAATAACATGTAAGCAACCGCCTCTCTTTTTTGTTGCAGGATTCGGAAGTAATGGAAAACCCCAAGCCTTTAAACTCCTATACAAGCTCAGACATGCTGGGATTCGAGCTGATACCGATTATAAAGGGAATACCCTTAAATCCCTCCTTCGTTCCGCTGATAAACTTGGTGCGGAATATTCCATTATTCTTGGAGACGACGAAGTAAATTCTGGAAACATTATTCTCAGAAATATGCAAACGAAGGTTCAGGAAATTGTCAAGTTGGAAGGAATAACGCAAAGAATTCAAACGGGTTTTTAAGGGTATTCTGTATTGGAAAATTCCATGCTTTTTTCTTGACATTTTTTTGGTCCGATGTTAGGGTTTTTTTCTTATTTTTCAATAAGAAGTGATACTCTACCCATTCTAAATTTTCTTAATATTTCGTTATAAAAAAAGAAAAAAATATACTCAATTTAGGTATTTAACCTAATTAAGTCGCAAGGTATGCCTAAACAACTAGTTGTCCTGATTCGTGAGGACCCATCAAAAACACATAGGGCTTCCGAAGCGATACGCATTGCATTAGGTCTATCCACTGGTCCTAATCCCGTCTCTATCATTCTGCTGGATAATGCGAGGCAATTAGTTTCAGATGATGCCTATGATCTTCCCGACGGCGAAATTCTAGAAAAGCATTTGCCTGTAATAAAAAATCTGGAAATACCCATCATTATTCCTATAGGCAGCCGAAAGTCATTTTCTATTGATGAAGAATTTACCATTCAAGAATCTTCTCTTTCGCAAATGGCTTCTCTTCTAGGGCAGGCTGACCGTGTCCTGAGCTTTTAGAACGCTTAATTGTTATGAAGAAGATCTTCTTTATTTGTATAAACCATATTGAAAATTGGGATGTGTTTACTCCTCCTGCAAGTAAAGACATATCTCAAAACAATATTTCTGTCCTCCTACTTCATAAAAAGCAAGACTTAGAGAAAATTCATGTTTCTCAAGTGTGGAATTTAAGTGAAACAGATACAATAGATATGAATATTCCCGAGAATATTTCCTACCAGGATTTTTTAGAGCAGATCTTTTTACATGATTTGGCAATGGTCATTTAACCTCTACTTCTTAGGTTAGAATAAATAAAGAAATAGTCGTCATAGTCTTAGTAGATCCTGAGAATTCTGTGGATGGAAACTTATTGAGGAGTAAATATCTTTTAATCAGTAGGGTAAATTCATCTTTTATGAATGATGAAAAAAAAGAAGAAGATGTGTATAGATTTTGGTATGTGCTTGGGGAAAGCTGTGAATGAGTTATGAGGATCTCTTTGTGGAAGATTTCCTCACCCATTTAAATTATTGAATTATTAACAATTGTGAATAAATCTGTGGATAATTTAAATTTTAATAATATAAACATCAATAAAACATGGGTTGATGTTTTAGAATTTATTAGTCCAAAGGTAGGAGACGAGGCAATTGACACCTGGTTTCAACCTCTTGAATTAGAGGATATTACTGAGGAGCAGGCCACTATCCGCGTTCCTAATAGGTTTTTTGGGGAATGGCTTGGGAGGAACTATAAGGATTTATTAATTGAAGCCTTTCAAAATACAGAAAAAATAAAGCCAGCTGACATTATTTTTGTATTGAAGGACCAAAAGGATAAAGATGGTTCACAGGCCATAAGTTTTACGAAGAAAGCGACTTCTTTACTTCCCCAATCTCCCAAAGGCAGACGTCAACCTCTCCCTAATCCTAAATATACTTTTGCTACCTTTGTGGTAGGAGCGAGTAACCAATTTGCTCATGCAGCCTGTCTGGCTGTTGCCGAATCTCCAGCCAAGGCCTATAACCCATTATTTATCTACGGGGGAGTTGGACTTGGAAAAACCCACCTCTTGAATTCCATTGGGAATTATGTGGCTGATCGGATGGATCAGCGAATTGCCTATGTGACCACTGAGCAATTTACCAATGAAGTTATAAATTCTATCCGCTATGACAAGATGATGGAATTACGAAGACGGTATCGGAATGTGGATATGCTTCTGATTGATGATATTCAATTTCTGGCCGGAAAAGAACGAACACAAGAGGAATTCTTCCATACCTTCAATTCCCTCTATGAAGCTGGAAAACAAATTGTCCTCTCAAGTGATCGGTTTCCCAAGGAAATGCCGTCTATGGAAGAGCGCCTGCGTTCCAGATTTGAATGGGGCCTCATTGCGGATCTCCAACCACCTGATTTTGAAACTCGGATTGCCATCCTTCGCAAAAAATCGGAAGAAGAAGGAATTGCAATCAATGAAGATGTGATTCAACTCTTAGCGGCTAACCTCAAGAGTAATATTCGTGAGATTGAAGGTGCCCTTATCCGTCTTGGAGCCTATGCATCGCTAACCGGCCAACAAATCACCGTGGATATGGCCAAGAATACTTTACGAGATCTTCTGGGCGGAAAACGAAGAGTCATTACGATAGAAGATATTCAAGAAGCCGTGGCTAGCCGCTTCCATGTGAAAATATCAGATTTGAAATCCAAGCGACGGACTAAGACTTTAGTCTATCCACGGCAAATTGCGATGTTTCTCTGTCGGGATTTAACTGATTCCTCGTTCCCTGAAATTGGGAGGGACTTTGGAGGCAAAGATCATACGACGATTATCCATGCCTGCAAGCAGATGCTGAAATTTCAGGAAACGGATGCGACTCTTCGAACGACGCTTGAAAGCCTGAAAGAAGAAATTGGTAAGGCCTAGCACAAGCCGATTGTAGGAAGCCCATGAAAATCCACGTGGCCAGGGAAGATTTATTAACTGCATTACAGCGAGTGCAGGGTGTGGTGGAAAAGCGAAATACCATGCCCATTCTGGCTAATATTCTCTTGGAAGCCAAGGCTGAAGGCTTAGATATTGTCGCCACGGATTTAGAAATTGGCATGCGGGGCCTGTATAAAGCCACGGTCGACGAACCAGGATCCGTGACGTTTTCGGCTCGAACGCTTTTCGATATCTTAAAGGAAGTACGGGATTCCGAGATCGAAATAACGGTAGCAGAGAACAATTGGGTGACCATCAAGGCGGGCAAGAGTCAATTTCGCGTAGTGGGCTTACCCAGTAAAGATTACCCGGCGCTTCCAGCCATTGAACGAGAGGGAATGTTATCGATTCCTGCCCAGGGTTTATTACGGTTACTCAAAAAAACCGTGTTCGCTGTCGGTGAGAAAGACACACGATATGTTTTGAATGGGCTCCTCATCTCCCTGATTCCTGCTGGCAAGCATGTCACGATTAGGCTAGTAGGGACTGATGGGCACCGATTAGGCTGGGCTGAGCAAGAGGTGACTCCCGATGAATCGGCCATTCCCTCCTCTGAACTCAAAGTCATTATCCCCAAAAAAGCCGCCATCGAAATCCGGCGTTTATTGGAAGAGGATGATAAGGAACCTCTTTTAGGTTTTACAAAAAACCTCCTTATTCTCCGGAAAAGCGGTCTCGTCTTCACGTCACGAATTATGGAAGGGACCTATCCGAATTATCAGCAAGTCGTGCCAAAAGAGTCTTCGAAAAAAGTGACGCTAAACCGATCTGACTTAGAAGGTGCTTTGCGGAGAGTGTCCATTTTGTCAAAAGATAAAGCCCATGCCGTAAAACTGACCTTTAATCCTGAGTATGTTCACCTCTCGTCAAATAGTCCAGATTTGGGAGACGCTGAGGAAGAAATACCCGCAACCTATAAAGGCGAAATTTTTTCTGCAGGATTCAATGCCCGCTACTTTCTTGATGTGTTGTCGGTTATCGAAACGGAATCACTGTCCCTCCAAATGGAAACACCGTTAAGTCCATGTTTGATTCAAGAACAGGGAAACCCCTCGTTCAAAGCCGTTGTGATGCCTGTGAAGGTATAATGAACTTGACCTCACAGACCTTCGTCCTCCTACACGTTCACATATAGTTAGTCTTATGGGATCAACAGAACCACCAAGTCAAGAATCTGTCCAAGGCCCCGTTTCTTCGAAGTCTGACACGAATTACGATGCCGACCAAATCCGTGTCCTTGAGGGGCTAGAAGCGGTTCGCAAGCGACCGGCCATGTATATTGGCAGTACCGGTATTGATGGGTTGCACCATATGGTCTACGAAGTAGTGGACAATAGTGTGGATGAGCACATGGCCGGGTTTGGGAATGAAATTCTGGTCGTGTTACAGGTTGATGGAAGCGTCATGGTCTCGGACAATGGTCGTGGTATTCCCACTGGCATGCATTCCACACAGAAAAGATCGGCAGCGGAAGTGGCCCTCACCGTTCTTCACGCGGGCGGCAAATTCGAAGAAGGGGCCTACAAAGTCTCTGGCGGTTTGCATGGAGTGGGGATTTCAGTCGTCAACGGTCTTTCCGAATGGTTGGAATTGGAAGTTTGGCAGAATGGAGAAATCTTCGAGCAAGAATATGAGCGCGGAAAACCCCGCAGTCCTTTGGCCATCACCGGCAAAACTAAAAAGCGCGGCACCAAAGTGGTGTTTAAATCCGACCCGCTCATCTTTGAATCCGTCGAATTCAGTTTCGATGTCTTGGCCCAGCGACTTCGAGAATTGGCCTTCCTCAATAAAGGCCTAGAAATCACGCTCAAGGATGAACGAAAAGACAAAGAAAAGGAACAGGTGTTTTGCTACAAAGGAGGTATCGTCTCATTCGTCGAACATCTCAATGAAGCCAAGACACCTCTCCATACACCGATTGTCGTTGAAGTAGAAAAGCCTGACCTCATTTTGCAAGTGGCGCTTCAATACAACCAGGGGTATGTCGAAAACTTGTTTTCGTTCGCCAATAATATCAATACCCGTGAAGGGGGCACGCATCTCATTGGCTTTAAGTCGGCATTAACCCGAACCATCAACAGCTATGCGACCTCAACGGGTTTGTTTAAAAAAGAGACTGAATCACTCAGCGGTGAAGATGTTCGTGAAGGCTTGACCGCCGTTGTGAGTATCAAAATTCGCAACCCCCAGTTTGAAGGTCAGACCAAAGCCAAGCTCGGCAATAGTGAGGTGAAGGGCATTGTGGAATCCGCGGTTAATGAAGCCCTGGGAAACTATCTGGAAGAAAACCCTTCCGTTGCAAAAAAAATTGTCGGGAAGTCTGTGGACGCTGCTCGCGCTCGTGAAGCTGCGAGAAAAGCTAAGGAGTTAATCCGTAGAAAAGGAGCCTTAGACGGCGGCTCACTTCCTGGGAAATTGGCCGACTGTTCTGAAAAGGACCCCAAATTGAGCGAACTGTATATTGTAGAGGGTGATTCAGCAGGCGGATCGGCCAAACAAGGGCGGGATCGTCGCTCTCAAGCCATTCTGCCGCTCAAGGGAAAAATTCTGAATGTCGAGAAGGCCAGATTCGATAAAATGCTTTCCAGCGAAGAAATCCGGACGCTCATAATGGCGATTGGCACCGGGATTGGGCGACCACGGGAGGATGCCGACAAAGGCAAAGAAGATAAAGATGTGTTTAATATCGATCGCGCGCGGTACCACAAAATTATTTTGATGACGGATGCCGATGTGGATGGCAGCCATATTCGCACGCTCCTGCTCACCTTCTTTTTCCGCCAAATGCCAGAACTCCTCGAACGAGGTTATATTTATATTGCGCAGCCACCTCTGTTTAAAGTGAAAAAAGGGAAAGCGGAAAAGTATCTGAAAGATGAGGGGGCGATGAATGACTATCTTTCTAAGCTTGCCGTGGAAGATGCGGAACTCTTTCTGCCAGAGAGCAACGAATTTGTCACGCGGGACGCCCTGCTGCCCATTTTGCATAAACTTGTCGCCTTCGAAGATCTCCTCACTCGGTTAGCTCAAAAATATGGGGAACCTTCCATTTTGAGAGTCTTTGTCGATTTTCGCCAGTTGACCAAAGACGTGTTAAAAAATCGAAGCGAATTAGATGCCCTAGTACAAGAAGCCACACGCGTACTCGGCTTTGTCTTTGCCGAGGGAACCGTCAGCGTCGAGATTCAATCAGATGAAGAATATGATACCCATAAAATTGTTTGTCGTTTGTCAGGTAATGGAACCCAAAAAACGTTTGTCGTGAATCATGATCTGGTCGGGTCCGCTGATTTCCGAGAATTACAGAAACTGGCGCCTGCTGTCTTAGGCTTGGCTCGACCTCCCTATCGTCTGAAACGGAAAGGAGTCGAAGCCACGTATTCAACCAGCGCGGAACTCGTCAAAGAAATTTTGGAGTCCGGGAAGAAAGGCCTGTCTATCCAACGGTACAAAGGCCTTGGGGAAATGAACCCTGGGCAATTGTGGGATACGACGATGGACCCCGCAACTCGCAGCCTGCTTCAGGTCACGTTAGAAGATACCACGGGAGTCGACGAAATCTTTACAATTCTCATGGGCGATGAAGTTGAACCTCGTCGAAATTTCATACAACAACATGCGCTCGAAGTGCGCAATTTGGACGTGTAGCCGGATCATCCAAAACATTCACTCATAAGTGAAGAGTAAAAAGTAAGGAGTAAAGAAGCAATAATGCTTTCGTTTCTGATTTTTTACTTCCACTATCTCCCTGACCATGCCGCCTGAAGAACGCCTCACACAAATCGCTATAGAAGATGAAATGCGCTTGTCCTATTTGGACTATGCGATGAGCGTCATCGTGGGCCGTGCCTTGCCTGATGTGCGTGATGGGCTAAAGCCCGTGCATCGCCGCATTCTTTATGGCATGAATGAAATGGGGCTGGGAGCGGCGCGACCCTATCGGAAGTCGGCGAAAATTGTTGGCGAAATCATGGGCAACTATCACCCTCATGGTGATTCGGCTATTTACGATACCCTGGTCCGCATGGCCCAGGATTTCAACATGCGCTATCCGCTGGTGGATGGCCAGGGCAATTACGGTTCAGTGGATGGCGATCCTGCTGCCGCGATGCGGTATACCGAAGCCCGCTTAACCAAGGTGGCTGAAGAAATGCTTGTCGATATTGATCGGGAGACCGTCAATTTTGCCCCGACCTACGATGAATCCTCTGAAGAACCCGTCGTCTTGCCGGCCCGCATTCCCAATCTATTGGTCAATGGTGCAGGGGGAATTGCGGTGGGCTATGCCACCAACATTCCCACACATAATTTAGGTGAAGTGACGGCTGGCCTCATGACCTTGTTGGATCGTCCCGAGTCCACCATTCAAGAGTTGATGGAATACATCCCAGGCCCGGATTTCCCGACAGCAGGATTCATATACGGGACACAGGGGATCAAGGATGCCTATGAAACAGGTCGGGGCCTCTTAACAGTTCGTGCAAAAGCGGACATTGAAGTTGATGAACGCACGGATAGGGGCCGCATCATCGTGTCCGAGCTGCCTTATCAAGTCAACAAAGCCAAGCTAATCGAAAAGATTGCCGAGCTCATTCATGAGAAACGATTGGAAGGAATCTCCGACCTCCGGGACGAATCGGATCGGGACGGGCTCCGAATCGTCATCGAACTCAAACGAAACGAAAATCCCACAGTCCTTCTCAATCAATTGTATAAACACACCAACATGCAGACCACTTTCGGGGTGATTATGCTGGCGTTGGTGAAGAATCGGCCGATGGTCCTAAACCTCAAGCAGATTCTTGAAGCGTTTATTGAGCATCGCAAGGAAGTCGTGGTCCGCCGAACCGCCTACGATCTGCGAAAGGCCGAAGAACGGGCGCACATTTTAGAAGGTTTGAAACGGGCGCTTGAATCGCTTGACGCGGTGATTGCCCTCATCCGTAGCGCCTCGTCGCCAGAAACCGCACGTCGCGGCCTCATGGATCAATTTGAGTTAAGTGAATTGCAGGCCAACGCCATTTTGGATATGCGATTGCAACGACTCACACAGTTGGAACAAGACAAACTTGCCCGAGAATATAGTGAATTGCTCGCACGCATCGCCCATTTACGCACGGTGTTAAACTCCGAGGAGATGGTCCGAACCATCGTCAAACAAGAAATTCAAGAAATTCAGGAGCGCTATGCAGATGATCGCAGGACCCAAATCGTTCCGGTAGAAGCCGAATTAAATATGGAGGACCTGATTGCGGAAGAAGAAGTCGTTGTGACTATCACCCATGCCGGTTATATAAAACGCAATGCCGCATCCATTTATCGGGCCCAGCACCGTGGTGGAAAAGGCAAAGTCGGAATGGGGGTCAAAGAGGAGGATTTTGTTGAACAGATCTTCACCGCTTCGACGCACGATTACCTCTTATTTTTTACTGATGCCGGGCGGGTGTATTGGCTGAAGGTCTATCAATTACCGGATGTGGGCCGGGCGAGCAAAGGGAAGGCTATTGTGAATGTGTTGGCCTTGAATCCAGGCGAACGCGTGACGGCGACCTTACCCGTTCGAGTATTTAGCGAAGATCACTTTGTGGTCATGGCCACGCAAAAGGGGTATATCAAAAAAACGGATCTTTCCGCCTTCAGCCATCCAAGACAAGGTGGCATTATCGCGTTGACGTTGGAAGAAGGCGACCGGCTCCTTGGTGTTGATATCACCGATGGAACCCGCGATATTCTGCTGGGCACGCGCTTGGGAATCGTCATTCGCTTCCGGGAAGAGGATGTCAGGCCTGTCGGACGAACCGCGCGAGGTGTGCGAGGCATTGCGTTGAGTAAAGAAAATGCCGTAATCGGGATGGTGACGATCACAGGCGAATCGCAATCCTCCATATTAACTGTGACTGAGCGGGGCTATGGCAAGCGCACGCAAGTGGAGGAATATCGTACGCAATCTCGAGCAGGCAAAGGTGTGATTAGTGTGAAAGTGATGGAGAAAAACGGACCAGCTATTTCCTTTCATCAAGTATGGGAAGCTGATCAGGTCATGCTTATGTCGGCAGAAGGCATGATTCTTCGGGCCCGTATGGGGGACATGCGCGAAATCGGGCGCAATGCCCAAGGTGTACGATTAATGCACCTTCCGGAAGATGATCGCCTGGTCGGAGTCGCAAAATTGGCTGAAACTGATGAAGGGGACACTTCTGATATATCTGGGGAGGATACCTCAGAGGCTCCTGATTCCGGCCCTGAAGCTGGTGCCCAAGATGATGTCTAACACACGTCAATGTTAGAACCTGTGGCAAAATAACTTTACCATCTCGCATCCCATCTTCGGGCCATCTTTGAACGCGCCTCAAGGGGCCTGTTGAATATTTCACTTCCCATAGCCTGTCAATGCCCGAGGGATAATCGACGTCAGCAGCCAAGGGAATGGTCAAAAAAG
>CBDUWS010000038.1:0-9545 GCA_965370985.1 uncultured bacterium | reverse complement strand
AATTTGGAGTCTTTCAAAAATGAAAATTTTATGTCCTGTGGATGGATCGGACTTTTCCCGTCTTTTAATCGAAGGTGTCGGAACTATCTTTGAGAGTACGGCAAATGAAATTGTCTTATTGCATGTGCTGCCTGCGGGGCACTTTGGAAAACATCGGGTTCCCAAAGACGGGCAAGGTGTTTCTTGGCCCGCCCTATCTGAAAAGATGAACCGAGCGAGCAATAAGCTTTTACATGGGCATACCGAACGACTTAAAGGGGCTCTGAACCAAGCTGGAACCAGCCGGTTGGCTTCTCTGAAAACCATGGTGATGAAAGGGGATGTCTCGGATTCCATTCTGCGAGCGAGTGAGAACATGGATGCTGATTGCATTGCGGTCGGTTCCAGGGGGATGACCGATGTTCCGGGATATTTGTTGGGTAGTGTTTCGAGGAAAATTGTCACTCATGCCTCTTGTTCTGTGCTAATGGTCAAAGGAGCCTTGGCGGTCCCCCTTCCTGTCTTATTGGCTCTTGATGGGTCTAAAGCGACCAAATGGGCTATGAGGAAAATTATGGCCTGGCTTCATCCTGATGAGGTTGTCTTACATGCGGTCTCGGTGGTTCCCGAAAAGTTGACGGATCTGGGTTTGGAAATGTTGGGGAAAAGGCAAGCGAAGGCGTTAATGGCTCCTGTTCGAAAGCAGACCCAAGCGTTGTTGGCCGAATCCAGAAAAAAAATTCTCAGGGCGGGTTTCCAGGTGGATACGGAACTCCTAGAGGGAAATCCTCGAACTCAGATTGTGGAGGCTGCACAACGTCTTAAGACCCAATTGGTCTGTGTCGGGTCAAAAGGTCTTTCAGGAATTGAACGATTTACGTTGGGGAGTGTATCTGAGTGGGTGAGTACCTATTCCCCTTCATCTGTATTGGTTATTCGTCACTGACGTGGTGAGGGATTACTGATTCGTGGTTATTCATGGGGGATGGAGACTTGGGTTCTCCCTTTTCTTTTTTATTTTTTCTCACCCTTCGGAGAGCGCAAGGAACTCTCTTTGAGTAATTGGCGCAAGCTCGAAAAGTGATCGACAATGACAGGGAAATCCTTTGCGCTAAAGGCTAACAGTCTCATAGAAGTGACAGCGCGTGCAGTGGCTCGACGTGTGCCCCCATCAAGAAGACAAGTTCCCCCGAAATGATCCCCTGGTTGTAATTCATCCTGGAACAGGAGGTGCCGTTGATCATTGGTTTGGCTGATTTCCCTGCTGCTAATAGATTGGGGGGAGAGATCAATTGGTGCATTGGGCATTTTCTGACCTGATGATAGCATTTTGATATCATTTAATGACCCCAATTCCCCGTAGCTTGCTTCGGGGTTACCTATTGAGAACTGTAAACTATTAATCCGTTGAATACCCGGTCCGCTTGCGGCGTGGATCTTTTATTTGAATTCGAAACATTACGGGAGGGAAGGATGGCGCAAGTCCTGGTTCGACAGCTTGATGACAAAGTAGTGGGGCGCTTGAAGAAGCGGGCCAAAGAGCACGGCCGGTCATTGCAGTCAGAGGTCAAGACGATCCTTGAAGAGGCGGTGCCCGACTATGAGGGTGCGTGGAAGCGGATTGAACGGTTTCAGAAACGTCTGAAGCAATCGGGCAGAAAATTCAGTGACAGCGCAGCTCTGATTCGAGAAGATCGCGACCGGTGACTCGGTATGTGGTAGATGCCAGCGTTGTCATCAAGTGGTTCATTCCAGAAATATACGCTGAGTCAGCTGGTTTTCTACAGAACTCGTCCTATCAGCTCCATGCCCCAGCCTTTTTTGTGCTAGAAGTGGGGAATGCCCTCTGCAAGAAAATCCGTCGGCAGGAACTCATAAAGAAAGAGGGAGATACAATACTTAAAGAACTGGCGCACCTACCGGTACAGAAACATCCCGATCGGCGATTGCTCCGATCAGCTTATGCGTTAGCTCGGCAAACACATCGAAGTCTGTACGATTGCATGTATCTGGCTTTAGCTGAAACGATCGATGGGCAGGTGGTCACAGCAGATCGAAAGTTTTATACGGCAATAGCCCAAGGACAGCATGCCCGGCGAGTTCTTTGGGTCGAAGACCTTATTAAGCTTTCATGATGCTAAATATCTGAATACAAGAGGCGACACCATTTAACCTAAAAGTGGCAGTGGAGCGCGAAAAAGCTGTGCAGGTAATTGATGTGCATAGGGAATGGAAGAATTGCGTGGTCACCTTTTGGGTGATGAGTCAATTTTCACATTTACAAGGGGTTGTGCAGACTTTCATGATCCAACTGCTGTTTTTAGGTTTAACCAATCGAACTCAAAGATATTACAGAGGACAAAATTTGCTGTTATGGACGAATTCCTAGATATCCTTGGATGGGCAGAAACAGAGTGAATATTTTTATGCACGGTTTAATTTTCGAAATACGGCGACTCCGGTTTTTTCAACGGATGGGTGGTAAATACAACTGGCTCAATATGTGATTGGTGAAACCGTTCATGTTGTGGCCAAATGGGAGGGTTTGAATCCCAACCGATCAGTGTCAGATAAAAATGGCATTCTGTGGGCCACGCTGAGGCGCACGTATTTTATTTGGACGGACACCGGGCTAAAGTGATGGCGAACTACCTATTCAAACAGGCTGAGGCGAACTCGTTTCATAACGATGCGATCATGATTCAGGCGCACTATTTTTTTAAATAACATTCATTTCATGAAAGCCGATACAAGGCAACTTAGAAAATGGGAAGTTCAGGGAAAAGTGAAGAGGGAGGGAGTAAGGGGTAAGAAACAGGAAAAGACTCCTTGCCTTTCACTCCTGACTATTTCCTAATCTTGAGGTTAGTGATGCCATCTGAGACGGCCACAAAAATGGATATCGAACAAGCCAAGACCCTTTCCAATGAGGAAGTCTTGAAACGCCTGGGCGTAACTGAGTCCGGCCTCTCGGACGAGGAAGCCACAGAACGGTTGGCTCAGTATGGCCCCAATGCGTTGGTGGAACATCGAGTCAGCCTGCTCAACAAATTTCTCAGCTATTTCTGGGGACCGATTCCCTGGATGATCGAAAGCGCTGCGATTTTGTCCGCCATGGTGCAGCAATGGGCGGACTTCAGCATTATCGTCGTGTTGTTGATGGTCAACGCGGTCATCGGATTTTATGAGGAATACAAAGCAGACAATGCCATTCAACTCTTGAAACAAAAGCTGGCACTCATGGCACGAGTGCGCCGCAACGGCCAATGGACGACCATTCCTGCTGCTCAATTAGTGCCCGGCGATCTGGCCCGTATCCGTCTGGGCGATATCATCCCGGCCGATCTTAAGTTGTTACAAGGCGACTACCTGGAAGTGGATCAATCCGCACTCACCGGCGAGTCCTTGCCCGTAGAACGGTATGTGAACGATATCGTGTATTCGGGTTCGGTGGCGGGCAAAGGCGAGATGAATGGCGTGGTGGTGGCCACCGGCATGCAGACCTATTTTGGCAAGACCGCCCGACTCGTGCAGGAAACGGAAGTGCGGAGCCATTATCAGGAAGCGGTCTTAAAGATTGGGCACTTCCTGATTGTCTCGACGCTGGTATTGGTCGGGTTAATTATCCTTGTGGCGATGTTCAGGAGGGATCCGATGCTGGAAACCCTCCAGTTCGCCTTGATCCTGACCGTAGCGGCCATTCCCGTAGCCCTCCCTGCGGTGCTCTCCGTCACGATGGCGGTGGGCGCCGTTCGATTAGCCCGGCACAAAGCTATCGTCAGTCGCCTGGTGTCGATTGAAGAAATGGCCGGGATGGATGTGCTGTGTACGGATAAAACCGGGACATTGACGCAGAATCGTCTGGTTCTTGGTGAGCCGGTGGTATTTGATGAACTGTCGGAATCAGCCCTCATTCGGTATGCAGCCCTGGCCTCGCGATCCGAAGACCATGATCCGATTGACCAGGCGATTTTTGAACGGATGGAAGTCGGGAGCCTCGAGGGCTGTGTCATAGAAAAATTCATTCCCTTTGATCCGGTCATTAAACGAACAGAGGCGACTGTAGTTTCCGGCCAGGAGCAGTTTAAGGTCTCGAAAGGCGCGCCTCAGGTCATCTTGGGACTCAGCGTGAATCGTGAACAACTTGAGTCTCAGGTCAATCAACGGGTTGAGGAACTGGCCGGTCGTGGCTATCGAACACTAGGCGTGGCCAAGACGGATGAATCAGGTCACTGGCGTTTTCTTGGGCTGCTGCCTTTGTTGGATCCGCCTCGTGAGGATTCGGCCGCAATGATTGATGCCGCTCGGCAGCAGGGTATTTCCATCAAAATGGTCACCGGAGATCACTTGGCGATCGCGAAAGAAATTGCCGGTCGGCTTCATCTTGGACAAAACATCCTGACGGCTGAAGCCTTATTTCAACCAGATAAACAGATGGATGGAAAAGAGATCGAGGCGACAGATGGGTTCGCGCAAGTCTTTCCGGAGCATAAGTATCATATTGTCGAGTCTCTCCAGAAACTCGGGCATTTTGTGGGCATGACCGGGGATGGCGTGAACGATGCGCCAGCCCTCAAAAAAGCCGATATGGGCATTGCCGTATCGGGGGCGACCGATGCGGCTCGTAGTGCCGCGGACCTGGTCCTGACAGCCCCGGGGCTCTCCGTCATCATTGAAGCCATTAAAGAGAGCCGGATGATTTTTGAACGGATGAACTCGTATGCCATTTATCGCATTGCCGAGACGGTTCGTGTGTTGTTGTTCATGACCTTAGCCATCATGGTGTTTAACTTTTATCCGGTGACGGCTGTCATGATTATCTTGTTAGCGCTGCTCAACGATGGTCCCATCATGATGATTGCCTACGATAATGCCAAACTCATGGAACGACCTGTTGTCTGGGATATGCACAAGGTCCTGGCCATTTCTATTACGCTGGGAGTGCTTGGGGTATTTTCTTCCTTTGGAATGTTCTGGATTGGGGAAGAAGTGTTTCACTTGGATCGACCCACGGTCCAAACCTTAATGTTTCTCAAGCTGACCGTCGCCGGGCATATGACGATTTATCTGACCCGGGCAGGCGAGCATCATTTTTGGATCAGACCGTTTCCCTCTGCGAAATTATTCTGGACGTGTGAACTCACCCAAGTTGTGGCTACGTTGTTTGCGGTCTACGGTGTCTTTATGCCGCCCATTGGCTGGAAACTGGCCGGCTTCATTTGGGCCTACGCTCTGGTCTGGTTTGTCTTTAATAATTTTGTCAAGGTGAAGGTGTATCACTTGATCACTCACCGGGCCCTTCGAGAGCGGCGGCATCTGGATCGTATCACTGCTCCTCTGCACCCAAGCCAATGAATAGGCCATACCTCTATTGATGGAGTGTCGAAGCATGAAACGAACTTCTAGGTTTAAAAGATTCTTTCAAGACATTCTTACGCATACACCCATTATAAGGATGGTGTTTCTCTTAATTATTCTATGGATGATTTTTTCGGCTGGATTGTATATTTCAGAAATTGGGGTTGAAGGTACGACGATTACTTCGTATGGGAAAGCCTTGTATTGGGGAATAGCCGCATTCTCCACTGCCGGCATCGCGGATGCACCTCAATCTGGCGTTTCACAATTAGTTGGAGGTATATGGATAGTCCTAGGTTCCATACTTTTTTTCGGAACGATTGTCGCGACCGTCACTGCCTATTTTATGCGTCCACTACAACGGCCTGCAAAGCACATTATTGAGACGATCGAATACAACCTCGAACAGCTTGAGGATTTATCTATCGAAGAACTCGATTTACTCAAAGAAACAACAGACGCACTAATTGTTCACATGGAGCACTTAAAAGAACGGCAATTAGCCAAACCAGCCTCTAAACCAATGCGGAAATGAAGTGCTGTCATTTTTCCCGTATGTGCGGCCTTGGGTGCAGAAGTTAATCACCAATGCCTAGCACCCTTGAAAATGGAAGGCACTGAAAACAAAGGCTGTGATTGAAACATTAAGTTGGGTCCGGTTTTCAGGAGAATAGGGTAAGTATAAGGAAACGAACCGTATTAGATTTTAGAAATGTGAGAGGGGAAATGGGCAAGTTCTTACGTGCAAGCTCATATCGACGGTCTAGTTCGTTCAGCACAACTTGATGATGAAAAGATCTAGTCCATTTCTCAATAGAGTGCGACCAGCGGAGTGCCCCGCGCCCCCATCAATCTTGGGGGCATCTTTCAAATGTATTATCTGATTACATTTGCACATTCCTCCCCTCAGCAAGCTGAGAGGTATCCTGCGCTGCTTTTATGAATTTCCTACTCTGTCCGGAACTGGCGAAGCTGAGCTCAGCCGCTTTGGCTATCATTATACAAGAGAAGGAAAGACAATCATCATGAGCCATGACGATCCGGACATTCGCAAACCAACATTGATGATTCCCACGCCACCACACCCGGTCCGGCGACACGAAAAATTGCCATGGCAGACCCCCAAACCTCCCGAGGAAGATGTCGACGCACAGGGCAGAATCGAGGTCCTGCTAAAGAGCGAGAGTTACCGACAGGCCAACGAAGATGTAGCTTTTCTTGGCAGCGACGAAAGCCGCGGAGTGCGCCTGCAACTCGATTACAGTAAACCGGAGCTTCTGCTCGAACAGCACGGCGTTCAACATACCATCGCTGTCTTCGGCAGCACCCGCATCGTGGAACCCGCCGCGGCCAGCCGTCGCGTGGAACAACTGCACCGGGAACTGCTCAACTCGCCACAGGACAACGACCTGAAACGGCGCCTTGCCGTTGCCAAACGTATCCAGGCAAAGAGTCAGTATTATCAGGTGGCTCGCGACTTCGGAAGGATGGTCGGGGAGTCAGGTAGTGGGCCGGAAGACTGTAGCCTGGTGGTCATGACCGGCGGCGGACCGGGAATCATGGAGGCCGCTAACCGTGGCGCCTTCGATTGCGGTGCCAAGAATATCGGACTGAACATCACTCTGCCCCACGAACAGTATCCCAACCCTTATCTCACGCCTGGGCTCTGCTTTCGCTTTCACTATTTTGCTGTACGCAAAATGCATTTTCTGTTACGCGCGCGCGCATTAGTGGCCTTCCCAGGCGGATTCGGCACCTTTGATGAACTCTTCGAAACGCTGACCCTGATTCAAACACGCACAATGGCTCCTCTGCCGATCATTCTTGTGGGAAAGCAGTATTGGCAACAAGCCGTGAATTTTGACTTCCTCATAGAAGAGGGGGTCATCGATCTAGAAGACAGAGAACTGTTCTGGTATGCCGAGACAGCCCAAGATATCTGGGAGGGTATCCTTCAATGGCATGAAGCGAATGGTAATCCTTTACTGCGCCATAATCATTCTTAATCAGGAGTCAATGACAACGAAAATTTCCTTCCATGGCGCCGACCACAATGTGACAGGTTCCTGTCACCTTATCGAATGCAATGACCAGAAATTGCTCATTGATTGCGGTCTCTACCAAGGCGAACGGGAGTTGGGTGAGGAGAATGACGGACCGTTCGGGTTCGAACCGGCTGAAATTAATTTCCTCTTGCTCACTCACGCTCATCTGGATCATTGCGGGCGAATCCCCCTGCTGATCAAACGTGGCTTCAAGGGAGAAATCATCACCACTGCCGCTTCCCGTGAGCTGGCACGACTGATCCTGTTAGATTCCGGCCACCTCCAGGAAGCGGAGGCCGAGTACCAGGCCCGCAAGGTCGCACGCTCCAGTCATCATCAGAGACAATCTGTCAAGCCGTTGTACACGGTGCTGGATGCCCTCAATAGCATGGACTTTTTCGGTCGGGTAGCCGGCTATACGACACCGATGGACATCACACCCGGTATTCGTGCCACGTTCCTGGATGCCGGCCATATTCTGGGATCTGCCAGCATCTATTTGGAATTAGTAGAAGAGGGGAAGCGGCAGACCATACTCTTCTCGGGTGATCTCGGGTATAACGGCCGGGTGATCCTGCGGGATCCGAGCATTCCTCCCCGCGCACAGGTTGTGGTGATGGAAACCACGTATGGCGATCGCGTTCACAAGCCGCTCCAGCCATCAATAGAAGAGCTCTATGGAGCCATTGAGGATACCTTCCGACGCGGCGGCAATGTGGTCATCCCGACTTTTGCCCTCGAGCGTGCGCAGGAAATACTGTATTTCCTCCATGAAGGAGTGGCGAAAGGTCGACTGCCGACGAGCATGCAGGTGTTTCTCGATTCACCTATGGCCATTTCGGCCACTGAGATATTCGAGCGACACCCGGAATGCTACGATGCCGAAACGGCAAAACTTTTGAGCGACAACCAGGATCCCTTTTCACTACCCGGCTTGCATCTCACGCGTGAAACGGCACAATCCATGGCGGTGAATAATGTCAGGGGTGGCGCGGTCATCATGGCAGGTTCCGGCATGTGTACTGGTGGGAGAGTCCGGCATCACCTGAAGCATAACCTATGGCGGCCAGAGTCGAGTGTCATCT
The DNA here is from genome assembly GCA_965370985.1 of uncultured bacterium. GTDB lineage: Bacteria > Nitrospirota > Nitrospiria > Nitrospirales > UBA8639 > Nitrospira_E. The sequence continues at coordinate 1,078 of CBDUWS010000038.1, read as the reverse complement.
TTGTCGGTTATGCGGCACGAGGGACTTTGGCGAGGAGGATCGTCGACGGGGCGATGACGGTTCGTATCTATCACGAAGACATACCTGTCCGTGCAAAGATTTTTACCATCGGGGGGTTTTCCGCACATGCTGACCAGGCTGAGCTACTTGCCTGGCATCGACAAACAGGGAACCCGGAACGAACCTTTCTGGTCCATGGCGATAAAGAGGTCATGGAGCACTTTGCCGCAAAACTGTCCGGGACACATGTTGAGATGCCAGGTCTGCATCAGGAATTTATCTTGTGAAGGGGATGACTCGTGATGGAAATCATGCAAGCCCAGATTTTCTGGCGTTGGCAATGAACCGCGTTATTCAAAGTCGTGAGAATAAAGAGATCGACAATCTTCAACCCGCCTGGGCAACTAGCACATGACAAACAAAGAAAAACAGCAGTGCATTCGGCCATGGATTGACCCAGAAGAGAGGATCACGGTCCGTTTTCTCGATGCGCCGGACCTGAACACCCAAGTGACGAAATGCACCGAACAATTAGTGGACCTCTCGATCGAGACTCACGTGTCCCATATGGAACAACACATTTCCTTCCCGCTCAGGCAGGTTGAGGTGTCGGAGGACTTCTCGCATTACACGCGGGATCCTGCGCGACCCCTTCAACGACATCGATTAATGCTGGTCATCAATGAGAAGCGCCCCCCCATCATTTATTAGCGAATATGGGAGCGAGATCCTTTACGCTCTTGGTCAGAAAGAAATTGATCAGTGGCTGTTCAAGACATGAATCAAAACCCGACAACCAGCCCATAAATACATTGAGGAATCCTGTTGTGGAGAGTCTGGTTTGTTTGATGGGAGGACATTTGAAATAGGAGTGGTGGCACCTTGATGAATAAAAGTTTAGTGCAAGAGGCAGACCTCTTCTTTAGTTCGATGTTTTTGGGACATAAAATTGGGAATAAGGAATAGAAATTGCTATATATTTTGCTGTTACTGGGGGCAATCAAAACAATCATTCTTTGACGAAGAAGGTTTCTGGAAGGAGACACATTGTTGAAAAACCTATTCGGGCTCGGATTGG
>CBDUWS010000037.1:0-9590 GCA_965370985.1 uncultured bacterium | reverse complement strand
CTCGCTCAGCCGCTTTTTCGCTCTCGATTCCCTAAGCCAGACAGACTCCTAGAGCATGAGAGGGGCTCCGTTGTTTCATGCATCCTGACATGTGAATAGGCAACCAATTTCATCTAGGGATTCCCAGTAGATATGGCAACATTTTCGGAAAGTCTCATCACGAATTTTCAGTCCTTAACTCTCGGTCAACGCATTGGCGTGGTGGTGTTGTTGGCGTTGGCCATCGCCACCATTCCACTGTTGTTGATCATAGGAAAGGAACCTGAGCTGGTTGTCCTCTTTTCGCAATTAGATTCCCAGGATACTCGAGCCATTATTCAAGAGCTTGGTAAGCAAGGGGTTTCCTATGAGTTAGGTGAAGATGGTAATACGATCAAAGTTCCCGCTGAGCGCGTGCATGAGTTACGTCTACAATTAGCTTCGGCAGGTCTCCCCGAATCTGCCGGTGTGGGATTTGAGATATTTGATCGCACCGGAATAGGCGTCACGCCCTTTACGCAACAAATGAATTATCGTCGAGCGCTGCAAGGCGAGTTGGCTCGCACCATTAGCCAAATTTCGCAGGTCGATCGGGTTCGCGTACATTTGGTCATTCCCGAGAAGCGCTTATTTTCCTCTGAACAAAAGCCGGCTCAAGCGGCCGTGGTGCTGACTTTGAAACGAGGCAAACCCTTAGGGAGGACACAGGTACAAGGTATCGTTCATTTGGTGGCAAGTAGTGTAGAAGGATTGGAGCCCAGTCAGGTCACCGTTGTCGATAATCAAGGAGAAGTTCTCAGTCAAAATTCTGCTGATGACGATGCCCAACTGACTGCCACGCAAATTGAGACTCAACGTGGAGTTGAGCATGATTTGGAACAACGGGTCCAGACGATGTTGGACCGAGTCTTGGGGCGGGATAAGTCAGTGGTGCGTGTGACGGCTCCATTGGAGTTTCGTCAAATTGAGATTACGGAAGAGAGGTTTGATCCCAATAGCCAAGTCGTGCGAAGTGAAAACCGAAGTCAGGAAAAAGTCGTCGAACAGGGTTCACAGGCAGGAGTGCCAGGTGTGCGAAGCAATGTCCCTAATGATCTGAAATTGACAGGAGGTGCGGGACCCAAAGAAGCCAAGCGAAAAAATGAAACGTTGAATTATGAAATTAATCGGAAAGTGAGCAAAATTATAGAACCTACCGGGACGATTCAACGGTTAAGTGTGGCGGTGTTGGTGGACGGGACCTACGAGGCTGTAGGAGGTGTCGAAGGCCAGGCTGAAGATGCGACTGATGATAAGAAGTATGTGGCCCGATCGGAACAAGAAATTCAAAATCTTATCCTCATTGTAAAAAAAGCGGTTGGATTTTCCGAAGAGCGTGGCGATCAAATTGAAATGATTAATGTGCCATTTGAAACGCCTGCCGTTCAGGAAGGCGAAGACGGGATGACCGCAGGTGTACAGGGATTCCTCGCGACTTGGGGAGGATTTCTGAAGCCCGTGTTGTTTTTCTTTCTGGGTGTGATGGTCCTGTGGTTTGTGATCAGACCCATGGCTTTGAATCTGAGTAAGTCCTCGGCTCAGGCCGTGGCGTTGCCGCAGAAAGGATTGCCGGCCACGGTGACCGAATATGAGGCACAGATTAGCGAGACACCTCAAGACCAGGCCATTAAGCTAGCGGCCAATAATCCTGCATCGGCTGCTCAAGTCATTCGTACCTGGATAAAAGAAGAACAAAAGGCCTAACCGGTGAGTGAGAACTTATCAGGATATGAAAAGTCCGCGATTTTGTTACTGGCCATTGGGGAGAATGCGGCAGTTGAAGTGTTGAAGGTGTTAGATCAAAAAGATATTCGGCAGATCGGCGCCTATTTGGGGGCACTTGTCAATGTCGGGCAAGAGGAACATCGTTATGTCTTGAAAGAATTCAGGGAATTGGCGGGAGCCGCCGGATTAAGCGTCGAAGGGAAAACCTACCTGGCTAAAATTCTGAATGCGGCGCTAGGAAAAGATAAGGCACGCCGTATTTTGAGTTCCCTCAATACTTCAGATAATGCTGGTTTTGAGACGTTGAAATCGTTAGATGCGGTATCAATCGCTAATTTGCTGACGTTTGAGCATCCGCAAACGGGAGCACTTATTTTGGCGAATTTAGAGTCGGATCAAGCGGCCCAGGTTTTGTCCTTGCTTCCTGCGCATCAACGGGATGCCGTTGTGTATCGCTTGGCGACAACAGAAGAAGTATCTCCAAGTATGGTGGATGAATTGAATGGGGTGCTCCAGGAAGAACTTCGCCTAGGAGCTTCGAAAAATGCCGTTCCTGTTGGGGGAACAGGTATGGTCGCCGAAATTTTAAACTCCGTCAAAAAAATTGTGGAAGGTGAGATTTTCGAATCTTTGGAATCGAAAGATCCTGATGTGGCCGAAGAAATACGTGGAAAAATGTTTGTGTTCGAAGACCTGGAGAATGTGGACGATCGGGGGATGCAGGAATTACTGCGTGAAGTGAGCAAGGAAGAATTGCTCTTGGCTCTCAAACCGGTTGAAGGACCGCTTCGCGATAAATTCTTTAACAATATGTCTAGTCGTGCGGCTGAATCTTTGAAAGAGGATATGGAGACCCGAGGCCCAGTCAAGTTGAGTGACGTGGAATTGTCACAACAAAATATTATTAAGACCGTGCAACGGTTGGCAGGTGAAGGTCGGGTAGCTCTCGGAGGAAAAGGCGAAGAGCAAATGGTCTAAGGTTGATTGAACTATGGAACAGAATTCCAGGGTGAAAAAATTTGAGATGGCGGAATTGATCCCAATAGGCGCAAGGGATCAAGATGATGAAGATCAACCGCATGATTGTTCGGAGTTACAGCGACAGGCATTTGAACAGGGCAGGCTGAAAGGAATTGATGAAGAACGAGCCCAATGTCAAGCCAAATTGGATGAGCAACTCAACCGGGCGATTCAGTTGGCTAATCAGATCGGGCGAGCTCGAGTGGCAGCTCTTGAAGAACAAGACCGAGATATTGTGGAGGTCGCGTTGGCCATTTCCCGAAAAATCATTCTTCGAGAGGTTGAAACTGATAAAGAAATTATTGTGCGTCAAGTGCGTCAGATTCTCGGGCTACTCCTGAACAAGAATCTCGTGACGATTAAGGTGCATCCTCAAGATCTCCATGCGTTGGAACCCCTTCACGAATCTTTGCGGGCTGAATTTCTTGATGGAGATCATTTGAGCATTGAAGGACATGAAGACGTCCAGCCTGGAGGATGTCTCGTGGAGCAGGCCGGGTTGCAGTTGGATGCACGTCTTCAGCAACAACTGGAGACCGTGGCCACCGAATTTGGATTGGAAATTTCCCCCTCATGAGTCTCGGCGTCATTCAACAGCGGTTAGATGAACTTTCCACCACCACCGTCACAGGCCGTGTGGTGAAAGCCGTGGGATTAACATTAGAAGCCACGGGTTCAGGAGCCGCAGTGGGTCAGCGGTGTCATATTTTTAGTCAGAGGCGCCAGTCCATTCTTGAGGGAGAAGTCATTGGGTTTCGAGAACAACGCGTCGTTGTTATGCCATTTGGACCAGTCCGGGGGATTGGTGCCGGAGATTTGGTTCGTTACGACCCCAGCTCCCCACGAATGCTTGTAGGGCAGAATCTGTTAGGCCGGGTGGTTGATGGTTTAGGCCAACCCGTCGATGAAAAAGGGCCGCTTCATCGAAGTCAACGGTATGCCTTATATGCCTCTGCCCCGGCACCTTTGCAGCGGAAACGTATCACCACGCCTATGGATTTGGGGGTCCAAGCGATCAATTCGTTATTGACGTGTGGCGTTGGGCAAAAAATGGGGATTTTTTCGGGGAGTGGCGTGGGAAAGAGTGTGTTGATGGGGATGCTGTGTCGACATACGAAAGCGGATGTGAATGTCATTGCTTTGGTAGGGGAGCGTGGACGGGAAGTCAAGGAATTCTTGGAACGTGATTTGGGAGAGGAGAGCCTCCGACGGTCTGTGGTGGTTGTGGCCACTTCTGATCAATCGCCGCTGGTTCGTGTCCGGTCCGTCTTTGTGGCCACCGCGATTGCGGAATATTTTCGTGATCAAGGTAACCAAGTTCTCTTACTGGTGGACTCGCTCACGCGTTTGGCCCATGCCCAACGAGAAGTGGGGCTTGCAGCCGGAGAACCTCCGACGACGAAAGGGTATCCACCTTCCGTGTTTACCCTGTTTCCGCAGGTATTAGAGCGGGTAGGGCCGTTGGAGAAAGGCTCAATTACAGGTCTCTATACGGTGTTAGTGGATGGGGATGATCTCAATGATCCCATTGTCGATTCCATGCGTTCCATTTTGGACGGGCATATTGTGTTATCTCGACAATTGGCCATGCAAGGACATTTTCCGGCCATTGACGTGCTTCAAAGTGTCAGTCGAGTGATGTCGGATATTGTGTCGGACTCGCATGCCGAGGCGGCCAGAACGATTGTCCAAGCGATGGCTGAATATCGAAACTCGGAAGATCTGATTAATTTGGGGGCGTATCAACAGGGGACCAATGCACGACTGGATGCCGCCATACAGATGAAAGAACCCATTGATGGATATCTCAGACAAACTCGTGAAGCAGCCGTCAGTCTAACGGAGAGTTGGCAAAACCTTGAGGCATTGGCCGCACAAAGTCGAAGTATTCTTGTCGCAAAGGGAAGAACCACATGAATTGGACAACATTGCTAAGGTTTCGGAAGCAAGTAGAAGACTTGGCTCGAGAAGAGGTGGTATTGGCTGAGTGGGAAAAGAGTCAGGAGGTCACGAAACGTTATGAAACGACTCAAGAGATGGAATCGGTTGTGGCGGAATTAGAACAACAAATTCAAATAGGTATTGATGCCCTGTTTGCCGAAGAACGGTATCGATGGCTGGACCAGCTTGGCACGGCAATGGAAGAGCGCATGCAAGAGATTCAGCGGCTAGAGGAAACCTTAGTGGGCCTTCGTGAGAAGCTGAAAAAAGCGTACCACGCCAGACGGGTCGTCGAACTGGTCATTGCCAAAAAGGAGGCGGCAATCTTGAAAAAAGTGGCTGTGCAAGAACAACGCATTCAAGAAGATGTCTCCGCTCATGCCTTTGCCACTTCTAACCTTGAAGAAATGACCCAGTAGCACGATGTTGCCTAGTCGACGCATGATTCCCTGGTGGTTTGTGGTCGTGGTTTTGTGGGCCACCGCGGTGTGGTCCGTGCAAGCCACAACGGAACAACCTGCAACCGATTCCCAGGAAAATCAACATGTTGAAGGAGATTACCCTGATGAGCCACGCAGTGAAGAGGCCACGTTATTGGAAGATCTTCAAGTTCGCCTGAAAGAGGTAGAAAAGCGGGAACGTGGTTTGCAACTTCGCGAAGAGCACGTCTTGTCGTTGCAGCGGGATTTAGAAGCCTTGGCCGCGCGACAGGCTAAAGAAGCCAAACGGTTGGAAAAAGAAGCGGCGGCGTTAAGTGAAGAGCAACGTCGGTATTTAGAGCAAGATCCAGCCCTCGTGCATTTGCTCAAGATCTATGAATCGATGGATCCTGAAGAAGGGGCATTACGAATCGAACTCATGCGTGAAGGACTCGCATTAGACATTCTGGCAGGAATCAAGAATAAGAAGGCAGCGGGAATTTTAGCAGGAGTGAATCCAAAGAAAGCCGCAAAATTATCTGAAGGGCTTCAGAAATATCGTGAGATTAAACTGAAACGATAAGCGAATGCGAAAGCGCCAAAATAAATTATGAGTTTCCTCCTTCCCATATTCGTGAGCGCACAAAACGGTTCTCATGCCATTGGTGGTGGCGGGGTAGCGGCGGGATCATTGAGCCCGGTTAATAAGGATCAATCAACGTCAACTGACCAAGCATTGGCACCAGTCTTCTCTCAAGTTCTTCATGAATATAATGAAACATCCGTGATGAAGAAATCTCTCCAAGATTCCCTTCCGTCAACAACTGATTTTCCGTCGGGTTTGTCATTGACAGACATTACTTCTTTTGATGGGCTTCAAACGCCGGGTCATACATTGTTTCAGGGTAGTGGGTTTCAACACACTGGGGGGGATTCTACTCTAGGACCAGTGAGACAAGGATCCGAAATTGGTGGAAAAATTTTAGGGATTGCACATATTCCGTTACCAAAGGCACTTGAGGCAGGATCAATTCTCTATCAGGGTTCTGTGTCAAAAGTGGCTGAGTCAGAGTTGATTCCCCAAGAAATTCATCAAGGGTCAGCAATCAAACAGCCTTCTTTGGGGTTAAAGCAAGAGGAAGCATTGTCGATGCGTACGGTTGTCCCATCGGCCAAGGATGTTCCAAGTGGATTCCAACAGGTGGGACGCTCCGTCTTAGGGAGCGAAACGCTGCAAACTCCTATCCTTTCCAAAGTTTCCAGCCCACTGGCACAACCTCAAAATGTGCAGTCCAATCACATTCCTCCGGCAACAGCCATACAGGCGGAAGGCGCTGCTGGATTTACCGGACCGAACCTGACGAATCAGATTCCAGTGAAATCAATCCCTGGAATTTCATCCGTCTTGAGTGATGTGTCCGGTCCGGGTATCGAACATCGTACAACTGTTCCGGCTGACCTGCCTGGAGAAACCGGGTTGTTGGCTAAAGGGGAACGTGGTCAAACAATTATCGAGGCATCCGTTAAAAGCGTGGGCTTGGATCCAAGTGGCGGGCAAGGGCCGGGGAATGGGATGAATAATTTCTCGAATTCTCAATCTGGTTCTCAGCAGCCGCCTTTTTCCCCTGGGCAAGGGATGGGTTTGAGGGCCCTTGAAGAACGTGGTCAAAATTTTCCGGCACCGGCCCTTCAGCGGCTGCAAATGGATGTTCAACTATCTGAAAGCCAGCGGGTGCAGATTGATGTGGGAGTGCAGAACAGACAGGTCTATACCGGCTTGGTCATGGATCATTCGGTCTTACGAAATCTTGCCACCCAATTCGTACCACAACTGGAAAATCAATTAGCCGAAGTTGATTTGGAACTACAAGAGTTTTCTGCCGAGGTTCGTGAAGAACGAGAACAAGAGGCAGGCCGCCTGTTTGATGATTCTCGATCTCACAATGCACAAAAATCCGGACGACACGCACAAGGTGAATTGCTCTCCAACAAGAACCCTGTGGGCCGACAGAAAGAGCCAGGGTTACATTTGGTGGCATGAGACGACTGGTAACATTATGAATGCAAGAAGAAGGAGTATGAAGATATGAATGCGATAACGCCGATAACATCGACTTCGACTTTGACTGGAGAAGCAAATGTGCAGGGGGCGGTGTCGGAACTCGGTGCCGATGTCTTTCTCCGATTGCTGGTTACCCAGTTGCAAAGTCAGGACCCGACGAATCCGACGGAAAACCAGGACTTTGTCGCGCAGTTGGCCCAGTTTACGACTTTGCAAGAAACGACGAATACGAATGCACTCTTAGAACAACTGATCGGGCAAGATGTACAACGCACACAATTCGATCTTATCAATTTCATCGGCCGAACCGTCGTAACGGAAGGTGACACCATCAGTCTTGGGGAAACCAATCAGCCTATTCTGACATATGCACTCAATGATACGGCGATCAGTGTCATCATCGAAATTCTAGGAGAGGATGGGCAAGTCCTCCGGAGCATTCAATCGGGATCTCCCGGCACAGCTGGGGCGCATGAGGTGCAATGGGATGGATTGGATGAAGGTGGAGACCGGCTGCTGGAAGGGGTGTATCAGTTCAGGGTGAATGCCATTAATGCGAATGGAACACCTGTTTCGAATTTTACCTTTGCTAGTGAGCGCGTCTCGAATATCGTGTTGGGGGCCGAAAATCCCATTGTCGTTCAAAGTGGGAAAACACTGAATACTCAGGACATTATTTCTATTCAATAAACCTAGTAGCATGCCGAACATGGATGTGCGAGATGCTCGTAACAAAGGAGTAACTACCGATGGGAATTACATCAGCGTTCTTTTCTGCAACGAGCGGAATTACTGCCACGAGTCGAGCCCTCAATGAAATCGGGAACAATATTGCCAATGCCCAAACTACAGGATTCAAGACTCGAACCGTATCCTTCGGTGATTTGTTTGGGGCGACTATCGGTGCTGGAGGGGCAACGAGTGCATTAGTGGAAGGGCGAGGTGTGCAGGTCTTGGGTGTTGATCCCAGCTTTACTCAGGGGTCGCTTCAGACAACCTCGAATCCTTTAGATTTGGCTATCGATGGTGATGGGTTTTTTCAGGTTACTGATGCTTCGGGCAATCCATTTTTCTCGCGTGCAGGGCAATTTAATATTGACGATTCTGGGAATATTGTGAATCCGTCAGGATTTCGTCTTCAAGGATTCCAGGTAGATTCTAGTGGAAATGTGACGGGTACCATTGGGGACATGGTTTTAACGACACTCCAACAAGTTGGGACAGCCACCACCGATGTGAGCATGAGTGGAAATTTAAATGCAACGGAACCAATCATTGCACCCACAATCGCACAACTCTTGGCGGATCCGTCAAATTCTTCAAATTCTCAGTTCAGCACTGGGGTTCGAGTGTATGATTCACTTGGTGTGGGGCATGATGTGACCGTGTATTTTGCTAAAACAGCTAATAATACGTGGCAATATAACGTAATCGCACCCAATACTGAAGTCACAGTTCCTCCAGCGAATGAAAATACAACGACTGGCAATGCCTTGGTGGCGCAAGGAACTCTGAGCTTTAACTCGAGTGGTTTATTGTTGACAGAAAGCGATCCCGCTGGTCATGCGATTTCATTTAACAATGGATCCACTGCGCCGCAGACAATGATTTTCGATTTTGGAACAAGTATTACAACCGACGGTGGAACGGGAACTGATGGGATGTTGCAGCAAGGAGCTGCCTCCGTACTCTTAACCTTGGCACAAGACGGGTTTGCCAATGGTACTCTAACGAACACGTCAATTGATGAAGATGGATTGATTACGGGGCGGTTTTCAAATGGAACCACCCAGAGTCTTGGACAGGTGATCCTGGCACGCTTCATCAACCCTGATGGATTGCAACCCCTCGGACGGAATTTGTTTATTGAGTCCGGGGGCTCGGGGACCCCGTTGATTGGGGTGCCGGGTTCCGGAACGTTTGGAAAAGTGATTGCGAGTACGTTAGAAGCCTCTAATGTCGATTTAGGGGATGAGCTGGTGAACATGATTATCATGCAGCGGGGATTCCAAGCCAATTCCCGGATTATCACGACTACCAATGATTTATTAGGAGAACTGGTGAATCTAGCTCGATAGTTTTTCTGTCGTGGCATAGTAAAAGCCCTCAGTCACCGTTTGGTGATTGGGGGCTTTTTTGTGCACGAGAATTTCTTCGTGTATGAGCACAAACCTTGTGGTGTTCGAACAACGTATGGGGGAAAACCGTAAAATTTTTTTTTGGCAAATATGAAGAGAAAAAAGTTAAGTGATATAGCCACCAATTTCTAAGCGAAGACCTTCCCCAAAATTGAGGGGGTGGTGTTTATTGGAGGCAAAAGCAGGATTTTCCGCGAAGGGCGAGTAACCTCTTCAGAGATCAAAATGTCCGAGAAGCCGATGTCTGTGAGGAAGTGGGGTGAGGAC
>CBDUWS010000036.1:0-9892 GCA_965370985.1 uncultured bacterium | reverse complement strand
AGAACTTGACTGAGGACTTTGGAGAGATCCAAAAGATTATAGGGTTTGGCAATAACACCAGAAAACCCAAATTGCTGAAAGCGAGCCATCACCGGATCATTTGAATACCCACTTGAGACAATAACCGTAGCCTCCGGATGTAAGTTCTTAATCTGCCGAAGGGTCTCTTTTCCTCCCATCCCTCCTGGAATCGTGAGATCGAGAATCGTGGCGAGGTAGGGGGCGTTTTGTTGTAACGCCTGTGCATAATAGCTCAAAGCTTTCTCGCCCTCATTGGCAAAATCGACTTCAAAGCCAAGATGTTGGAGCATTTTCCCCAATATGTCTTGGATTTCTTCTTCGTCGTCCATGACGAGAATTCGACCTTTTCCGCGAATGAGATCATTCGGAGTTTCATCCTGTGTGGATTCCTTCATCGATGATGCCGGTAGATAGAGTGTAAAACAGGCACCTTTCCCAAGTGCAGAAGAGACGGTAATGTGTCCCTCGTGGCGTTTGATAATCGAATAGGTGGTGGCGAGGCCCAGTCCACTACCTTTTTGTTTCGTCGTAAAGTATGGATCAAAAATTTTAGAGAGATGATCAAGGGGAATACCAATGCCTTGATCGGTGACGATGATTCGAACATAGTTCCCGGTTTTGAGGGGAAGATCGGAAGGGGAGGGGATCGAATCATTATCGACATTGACTTCAATTTCGCCGCCTTCCGGCATGGCTTGCTCGGCATTAATCACAAGGTTTTGTATAACTTGACTAATTTGGCCCTCATCGACGACGACGGGCCAAAGGTGTTCCGGAATATGCAGGTGACAACGCACACTCGATCCACGTAAAGCAAATTCTACCGTGTCGCTGATAATGGAGGCGATAGAAGTCGTGCTTTTAACGGGTGCACCGCCCTTCGAAAAAGTCAAAAGTTGCTTGGTTAAATCACGAGCTCTCAGGCAGGCTTTTTCCGCTGCGCTCAGGCGCTCGACCACCGAGGTATTCGATGAAGTATCTTTGGCCGTGATCATTTTAGCTAACCCAATGTTTGCAAAGACCGACGTTAAGATATTATTGAAATCATGGGCAATTCCTCCGGCCAACAATCCGACCGATTCAAGTTTGGTTGCCCGCAAGCGTTCTTCTTCTACTTGCTTTTGTTCCGTGATATCTCGTGCCACGATTACACCCTTCACGGTTCCCACACTTGTTCGAAACGGATGGATATGGCTTTCAAGCCATCGCCATTCCCCTTGCCTGGTTTGTACACGGCACACCATGTCGATTTCTTGAAGCGATCCAATCTTTGTATGAAAGGATTCCATTAATGTTTGCCGTTCTTCAGGATGCACAAAGTCAAAAAAGCATTTCCCTAACATGTCTGCCGAATCATATCCCAGCACGGCCTGGCAGTTTGGGCTGGCGTATTTACATTCACCCTGGTTGCTGATTTCAATGATTAAATCATAAGCATTTTCCACGATCCCTCGATACCGCTGTTCACTGTCTCGTAAGGCATCTTCGGTCTTTTTCCGTTGGAGTTCGCTCGCAGCTCTGGCCGCAAATAATTGGACAATGGATTTGGCAACATGTGGATTCGCAATCGGTTCTGGGCTCATGACTAAAAGAAGCCCAATAATTTGGCCTGCCTGTCCCCGTAGGGCATTGCCCATATAATTCGTTACTTGCCATGAGGACAGAACAGAAGTCGGGGGAAAGAGGGGACTCGAAACAGTATTCCATGCGCATCCTTTTACGTTCAAAAGATCTTCAAAGAGAAGTTGAGGAGGAGTCCATACAAAGTTTTCTAAATAGGTTCCATGGGCCAAAATTACGACCGTCTGGGAGTGTGGCTGGGCGGGGTTCTCTAGGTTAGCGAGGAGGGCGTAGGGTACATTGATGGCTTGGCATAAATCCTTGACCAACGTGCGTAAAAAGGCAATGCTTCCTGGAGCCGGATCGCTCTGGGCAATTTTTCGCAAGGCTTCTTCGATTCGCTTGCGATCGGTAATGTCTTTCACCACGGAAATCGCGCCCCATTGCGTTCCTTGAGCATCCAAGAGTGGATAGCAGGACACTAGGAAATAACCAGGCATCGCCGGAAAGGATGTCTCGACGACTGCCGAAAGCGCACCGGCTAGAACGGTTTCCCATGGTGGAGGATTTTTGGGGAGGACGGTTCCATAATAGGGAAGTTGGTAATGATGTCCTAAAATTGAGCCAAGGTGAGGTTCGACTTGATCTCGTATGGCCCGATTGGCCCAAATAATGTTCCCAGAGAGATCCAAGATCATGACGTGATCAGTTAACGCGTCAAACGCTTGTTCCCATTTTTCCGTGGTATGAGGGTGGGGTAATTGAGCTATATGCGGTATCGTTTTATTCATGATTGTGATGAGTCCGTATTTTCTTTGCTTGCTCTATGGCTGGTGACGGTCGTGGCTACCAGACGACCTTGGCAAACAGATTCGCCAATTGCGGGTCAAGACTTTTCCCAGCATCCTGCCGAATATTTTCGCGTGCCTCAGGAACGGGAATGGCCTTTTGTGTGCTTTGGCCGGTCACATAATTGTCAAAGACATTGGCCAAGCCTACGATCCTGGCAGGAAAGGGGATGTGGTCCCCGGCTAATCCTTCGGGAAATCCTGACCCATCGAATTTTTCGTGATGATAGCGAATAATCTGTTCAACGGAAGGATGAAAGGGAATATTATGAATGAATTGTGCTCCGATCGTGGCATGGCATTTCATGAGTTCCTGATCTTGATCCGACAGGGAATGTTGCCCGGCAATGAGCCGATCATGAATGCCGATCTTTCCAATGTCGTGCAAATAGGCGCCAAGCTGGATGGCCTCCCGATCCTCTTTTGTTAATTGAAGATGTTCCGTGAGCAAAGAGGAATAAAAATTGACGCGGCCGGCATGTTGTACGAGTTCAGGATGTTTCGCGCCCAGGAGCGTTTCAATATTGGCCATAGCTGTCTGCACATCAATGCCTGAGGCCCAAAGATTCCCTAAAGCTTGAAGCGCTCCCTGAAGGGATGAAAGCCGTTTTCGCCGCGCAAGTGTTTTTTTGATGACTTCTAATAAGTCGGAAACATTGAAAGGTTTAAGAATATAAGCCGCCACACCATGCCGAATGGCATCAATGGCCGATTGCAATGTGCCATAACCGGTAATAATTATGACATCAACATCGTGGCCATTTTCACGGATCTGCGAAAGAAAATCTGTGCCGTGTTGGTCTGGGAGTTTTAGGTCAAGGGTAACCAGATCAATAGGATGCGTGGCAAGGATTTGCTGCGCGACTTCGGCCCGATCGACGGTATAGAGATTGAAATAGGGGGAAAGGATAACTTTTAAGGCTTCTCGCGGTCCTTGCTCGTCCTCAACAATTAAAATATTGGCCTGAGGAACAGAAGGTTCAACAGTCTCTTGGCTCATTCACCACTCCTTTTCCAGTTTTTGCGCTCCATGAAGACAGGAAAAAATAAATAATCATTCGAGAGAGGAAAGCGAATGCGCATCCTGGTGAAGTTGGAAAAGACTGCCTCTTATTCATGTGTATCAAGATAGGTTTTTGAACGGCACCTCCTAGTTATAGAATAAAATAACTACGTCTAAATTATGGTCTTACAGTAATCCTGGCATATTTGGGTAAAGAAAGGCTATGAAACGATGCCTGGGTTGTATGAAATGCTTTATCCTTCACCTTAAGATCTTCAAATAGTTCCTGGTACAAGTCTTTTGCCACCAGATTGATGAGTCGTTCAACATCTTTAGGATTAAAGAAGAAATTGCGATCCGAGCCATTGGCTCCTAATACCATTCTGACTGTACTGCCATCCACTTTGTTTGTGGCTTCAAAGCGGACCTTCATGTCAACTTCGATATCCGTAAAGCCAAACCCACTTTTGGCATTGGCATTCAACGATAAGACCGTTCCTCTTAAAGTTACATCGCTTGAGGTGGCTGCGTTTGTTTCAGCGGTACTTTTTGAGGCCTGCCATTGGCGTTCCTGAAGATATTCGATGGCAAGATTCGCCATGCCCTCGCTGATATCGCCATTCCATGCACTAAAATGGGTGACTCCACCCCAGAAATGCGTCCGAGATCCAAGCCGATGTTGTTGAGATCGGGCATCCTCGAATGGCTCAACTAAAATCGTCAAGTCATTTCCATGAACGACTTCAGCTCTGGTGGGTTGGGAAGAAAGGGCATGGGGATCAAAATTAATGGTCTGTCCGCTGCCTTGGCAACCACTCAGTACTAGTGTGCCGACTAAGCACCAAAATAGGCGGAAACATGTGGATGGTGTCTTCACGAATAGGTCCTCCATAGCTAGGGACAATGAAAGTTTTCACATCTCGTATTGAAATATTCCCATAACCGGAGGGGGATTTCAAAATGGTCATGGCTTAGTAGGGATTCTAACGTAAATGGTAGGAGAATTTAAACATCTATATCGAGTACCCCCAAAGAAGGCTACCTTGCCTTGACTTTCTTCTAAATCCCTTGACACTATCACCTCCGTCACTTCTCTCATGTAAGAGATTGATACTGTATTGATAAAGGATGTTGATAAATTATGTGGAAGCGAAATTTTTTATTTCGAGCCGAAGACGCCGTTCCATTGGAGCAAACCGAAAATGAGTTATTTCATGAAACCGATCCTGCCTTGGACAGCTCAGGATTGCAGATGGATAAATACATTTCTGTCTGGCTTCAAGGTGAGGGTGATGAACAGGCTCCCTCGGTTTACACCAATATGTATGTTCGGACCGCCACGTTAGATCCGGTGAAAAAAGTCGGCTTTCTCCAGCCTCTTCAGGGTCGTACCCACCAAATAAAAATCATGTTGTCCGTACAGCAAAAGTTGTATCTGCGTGACTGGTTGTCGAACACGTATCCTCAGGCATGGCAAGAAGCAGACGAGCATTTTCAGGTTATTTTTTCTGACTAAGGGTTCGCGAAATAATAACTTCCCAGAATTCGCGCCAAAATTTGGGACAGATTGGGTCGATCTGAGGGAGCACAACCGCAAGCGTAGCCAAGGCCTACGCTGAGGATTGTGTAAATGAAGATCGGCCCAAGATGACCTGAAGGTGGGATGCGAAAATGGGAAGTTATTATTTCGAGAGCCCTAAGGGTCTGTCACGACAATCGTTAGTGGCATAAGCCCATTGCTTGCCACTGTTCGGACAAAAAAATATATTGCTGTTTCTCTCTAATTATTTTCTAACTTTCCATGGGTTGAGATGGACGTAACAACAGATGTCCTGATTGTGGGAGCGGGTGGTGGTGGAGCCGTCCTTGGGATTGCCTTGGCCAGAAAGGGCATTGCCAATCTCATATTGGAACAGGCTGCCGGGCCTCCACAGGGGATCCGTGGAGAGATTCTGCAACCCAATGGCCAAGCCTTGCTTCAAAATTTAGGGTTATTGGATGCGCTGCCTTCTCATGCGTCTAAACCCGTGAGATTTTTCCATTTTTGTAAAAGTGGAGGCAGGCGTCTCTGTACCATCGATTATGGGATGTTGCCTCCTCCCTTCAATCGGGCATTGGTGATGTGGCCTAATGTGGTACATCATACTATTCTTGATTGTCTGAAACGTGAAAATCCTGAAGGGCTATATTTTGATGCCAGATTCAAAACCTTTCTTCGAAAAGAGAACCGAATCATTGGTGTTCAAGCAGAGATAGGCGGAGAGGCTCTTCAAATTGGCGCTCGAGTAGTGATCGGGGCTGACGGACCATTTTCGAAGGTTCGCGAAGCTATGGGAATTTCCGCCTCTCTCCATCAGTACAAGGACAGTTATCTAGTTGCTGCGCTGGACTCTCCAGAGGAACTTCATGAAGCGCAGTATTATGTCGGACAAAAAACGATTTTGGGACTTTTCCCAGCTGCTGGGCAGAAGGTCTATGCCTTTTATATGGTTTCTTCGGATTCCCTTACACAGCTTAAGGAGATGGGAGTGCCGGCCCTTCGGGAGAAATGGAAGGCCATTGCTCCTGATATGGGACCACTATTTGATTCTTTTGTGGATTGGGAGCAAACAGCCTATATGGGCACAGGAAGAGTTCGGGCCAAAGCCTGGGCCATTGATCGCGCGGTGGTCATGGGGGATGCTGCCCATGGGATGAATCCCCATGCGTCTCAAGGGCGGATGCAAGCCATGGAGGATGCCGTCACCCTTGCCAATGTCCTTGAAAATTGTCAAAGGACACAGGATTGGTCGCTCAACGCCCTTAAACCATTTGAAGCCATGCGTCAATCTCAGGTCACTATGTTACAGCGATTAGCCGATGAAGAAGTCTTTTTTTGGAATACGGGTAATCCAGTCCTTGGGATGCTACGAGACCGGGTGTTTAGCACGATAGCTAACAATCGGCGTTTGCAATATCAAGTACTCTCGGCCACGGCTGGGTTGCGGACGATCGCACCATTTGGATGGCTTGATCGCTTTCAAGCCGCTGGATTATTACCTGATCCCCGAGCCGATCATGTTCCGGTTCATATGTAACCTGTCTAGGTAATTAGATTTTGATGGCTTTCCCTCTTTCCCATTCCTTAGATCTTCCTGAAGAGGTTCAGGATCTTCTCACCCGATATGAGGCTCAGATCAATGAGGGTTGGTCCACGGATTTAGGTAGTCTTCTTCTTTTTGGGAGTGCTGCAAGAGGGGATTTTATTACGGGCCGGTCGAATCTCAATATGCTAGTCCTCGTCCGGTGTCTATCGGTGGACCTCCTGCAACGTGCAGGGCAACTGCATCAAAAATGGGGAAAGCATAAAATTGTAGCACCGTTGCTCATGACGGAAGATGACCTAGGCAGATCCCGTCGTCTCTTTCCGTTGGAGTTCTTGCAAATGACCCAACATCACGTGGTCTTGGCAGGCCATGATCCATTTGTCGAGTTTCATATCGATAGGGATCAGTTAGCTTGGCAATGTGAGCAAGAACTTATGTCCAATTTGCTGCGTTTGCGGCAACGATTCATTGAAGGGGCAGGCCGAATAGAGGCTATTCAAGCCTTACTCATCCTTTCTATTACTGCCGTTTTGCCCTGTATCCGTGGTCTTCTCCATCTTATGGAGCAACCGTCTAAGGGAAAAGATATAGAAATTCTTGAAGTTCTTCCCGCCATCTTCCAATTTGATCCGACCACCTTCTTGGAAATACTCCACATCAAGAGAGGCTTAAGCAGTCCCGGGTCGTTGGAGTGGACGAATGTCTACTCTCGGTATCTTCAAAATCTGGATCTTTTCTCGAAGCGAATTCAGGAGATTCGGCAAGAGGGTCGGCTATGATCAACTACCGCAACATGTTGACTTGGATGACTTTTGTGATGATGCTCTTGGCTCTCTGCTCGTTATCCTGGGGGATGACTCCTCAAAAACAAAATCTGCCAACCCCGCTGGGCTATGTCAGTGACTATGCTAATTTGCTGAATGAGGAATGGCATGCCCAAATTCGTGCAGTCTGCAAAGATTTGGAAACGAATACGGCGGTTGAAATGTTGGTCGTGACACTTGATACGATACAGCCACTCCCCCATGCCCAAGATTATGCCTCTCGACTTTATGAAGCTTGGCGGATTGGGACAGCGCAACAGGAACGGGGTGTGTTGTTACTCGTAGCGATGCAGGAACAGCAAGCCGTGGTTGTCGTGGGGAAAAGTCTCTTATCTATTGTGACTCCTCAAAAGCTGGATGACATTTCTTTGAATTTTTTGCAACCCATGTTTCGTTCAGGAGACTATGGGACAAATATCTATCGCTCGGCTCTGTCTTTAGCTTCGATAGCGGGCCAAGCTCCTGTTCCTAAGGAAAAAAATCAGCCCAAACGATCAGCCGGATTTTGGATGAATCTGACTGCAGTGTTCCTTATGCTGTATGCTCTCTGGCGATTTACTCGTCCTGAACGGCGGCACCCATTTCCCCGTTGGAAACGTGGAGAATATTGGGGAACCGGGCAGGGAGGCTTTGGCGGAAACTTTGGGGGATTTGGTGGAGGAACCGGTGGACAAGGATTACGATGAGAGGCTCATGAGATAATATCCACTGTAATTGAATCGGTGCGATGTGCTCTTCTTTAAATCGCCAAATCCGATGACATTACAAAATTAGGGGTCAGGAAAAACAGATTTCTCCCTATCTTTTACCTGACCCCCTCACTTCTCCATTCTGCACGTCCCACACTTCAGGCTTTACGAGTACAGATGCCATAAGTTATTGGCCAGGGGCATGCCTTTTCATAAAAGCAGCGCAGGATACCCCTCCGCTTGCTGGAGGGAGTTTCGCTGCTCTATTTAAAGCATTGTGTGGTTTTCGAACGTTAACGTTCGTGCTACGATTTCTCCATTTTCATAGGAAATAATACGACGGGTAGCGGGAAGGTCAGAATTCCCCACTCGGATGTGTGTATCAAAGAAACTGTCGACATTTTTTAACGATCGATCTTTTGGAGAAAAATAATACACCGTGTATCGAGTGGTCAGATGGTGCTGGTCTTGGGTGATCGCACTATCTTCCACGTTGATGGTAAAGGCCGCTTGAGGCATGTTTCGATTGATTTGGGTAATGCGGTTATTTTTGATGCGATACCATGAGCCCATTCCATCTCCATGAATATTAATCCGCTGTCCTAGCGGATGTTCTTCTTCCCCACCCAGAGTCAGAGTATATTTACCATCGGACTCCTGGAAATTTCTGGGCCCACGATGAACGGCGATCATGCCAATTTGGTTTTGAGCCCAGGTTTGTAGATCGGCATCATCTATGACGACCGTGACATCTCGTGGGCCTTTAACCGTCACTGTGCCTTTGGTTTCCTTCCCGTTCACATTCACCCGCAAATCTGCCTGAAACCCTTTGAAATCCGGTTGCCAACGAGCCGTTTGTGCAAACGCGGCTTGAAGCAGGTCTCGGGCTTTTGGGTCGTCTTGCACGTCAGGGCTTTTCTCTTGTTTCGTATCCATTTCCATAATTCATGCTCCTTAAGAGTGATCTTGAAGATGAGAGGGTAATGTGTTGAAGAATACTGCCAGGCATTATAAGGAACTTGGTTGAGGTGAACAACCTGATGAAGCTGTAGCTACAAAGGGAATGTTGAAAAAATCTGCCAGCGGCGTTCTCACCTTTTTGCCGTGCTCACGTACTCCATGTACGCTCCGCGCGTCAAACAATGGTGAGGCCTTTCAGGACCTAACAAGCCATTTGCGGCCTTGCTGGACGGACTTTTTTGAATATTCCCTCCAGCTGCTGATTGTTGTCTCCCCTTGGGCCTGTATTTGCCATGGGAATGAAATATTCAACAGCCCCACAAAAGAAGTTGGACTATTGGTCTAATAATGGCATTGCCTTTGCTCCAATACACAAC
Source organism: uncultured bacterium (assembly GCA_965370985.1). Classification (GTDB taxonomy): domain Bacteria; phylum Nitrospirota; class Nitrospiria; order Nitrospirales; family UBA8639; genus Nitrospira_E. The sequence goes on along the minus strand of CBDUWS010000036.1, from coordinate 524 downwards.
AAGGGAGCATTACATTCATGTTCTAGTGACTGGTGGTGCGGGTTTTATTGGATCACATTCTGTCGAGTAAATTCTTGAAGCGAATCTTCCTGTTCGTGTTCTAGGAGCCTGTCGGACTTAGGAAGAATCGGCTACAAAAGTGTCTCAGCGGTCCACATTTCGCCGCTTTTTTGCCCATAGCCCCACTATGGGCCGGAGAAATCATCAAAATCTGACCTCCCTCAGCCACTTTTTCGCTCTCGATTCCCTAAGCCAGACAGGCTCCTAGACAATTTTTCTGCTGGAATTCAGCAAAACTTGCCCAGTCATTCCCTGCTCGATATTCAAGTTGGTGATATTCGAGACAAATTTGTTGTTCACAAAGCTATGGAGGATACACCCATGTCTTGCATCTGGCCGCCCAGGTATCAGTCCTGGCTTGGCTGTAAGAAAATGAGAACAGCTAGCGATATGTCGTCATCCTTCCCATGCCCCAATTAATGGGAACGGCATTAGGAGTTTTCTTTGGCTTATCCTGTTCAAGC
>CBDUWS010000035.1:0-10010 GCA_965370985.1 uncultured bacterium | reverse complement strand
AAGAATTGCGTGGTCACCTTTTGGGTGATGAGTCAATGGTTCCATTTCCTAGGTGCGTCAAGGGGTTGTGCAGACTTTCGTGATCCAACTGCTGTTTTTAGGTTGAAGGATTCAACACATATTCTGACCTAAGTTGAGCGATTCTCTTGGATGAGATGTGCCAAGATCTTGGGATGACAGGGTATTTGAAAAACGCAGGCAGACTTATTCGGTCTGTCGAGGCTTTTTAAATATCCCTGGCGCGTAACGGATTTGTGCAGGTCGCCATAGGCAATCGCTCATCTTAGGTCAGAGTAAGAAAGATTTAGGAATAGGAGGGATGGAGAAGGGGTAGCTCAAGTAATGGCACTAAACTCGAAAGGGTCTGATTGTCATAAATCACCGATCCAGAACGATCAATTAAGACCGTATGAAGACCAGCTTGCTGGGCTCCTTCAAAATCCTCGATCCTATGATCGCCGACGTGGAGAACCTCATCCGGCTCGAGCATGTGTTGTTCCAACGCATAAGAGAAAATTTTGGAAGCGGGCTTGGCAGCTCCAGCTAAACTTGAGATCGTCACGGAATCAAAATATTGATTAATTTCAAGCGCACGAACCACCTGGAAAAATCGGCTGTCAAAATTGGAAATAATCCCAAGCTCAAAACCACGTTCCTTTAACCGGGCCAAAACCTCCACGGTTTCCGGAAACAGTTGCCAATGTGTTGCTTGCCCAAACGCTTCAAAGACTTCCTCAAAAAAATCATCAAATCCCTCGAACATACCCACTCGATAAAATACCGCATGTACGAGATCAAACCACCATAACCGCTCACATTGCTTCAATTTCTCCGGCCGTTCAACCGAAAAAATGGGCGCAGGCATCTCCTTTACCGCTTCTTTAAATGCGTTATTTAAGGATTTGACCATCTCATCGGTATCAGGAATTCCGTATTTTTTAGCGTAGGTCACGTAAACGTGACCCACAGAACCCTGGACATCAAACAGGGTTCCGACAGCATCGAAAAAAATCGCTTTAATGGGAGATATAGGCATTAAGATCACTCGGAATCAGCACAATTAGATCACATACGAAGAGGAAGGCGCTTCCGGGTTTTCCGTGGGTACCAGTTTCTATTGGAATCAAGAATTTAGGGATGCTATGACCAATTCCTCATCGAGAAATTTGACGCTAAGTTTTCCTAGTGTTTCAGGCTTTACCAATAGATCTCACTGATGAACATTGGTGACTGATGCTTTGTGAGCATCAAAATTAGTGAGTTCTTTTAGCCTGTCATTCTATCTTTGGCTTTCTAAGTGATTGAAATTGAATCATTAGCTTACCCACGGAAAACCCGGAAGCGCCAAAAAGAAAAGACTTTCAGGACCAGATAGGACAGAAAGGGATTCAGAAATTAGGCAGGAGACAGCCCGTAAGAAAGCTGCGCACATTCATAAGAGGAAGAGGATCTCTTACTTTTTTTTGCCTTTTTCACGTCTAGTTGTTTCGAGGGCTTTCACGCGGCGTTGATTCTTTCGATGCTTCCTTCGCATTTCACGATCTTTTTCACGACCACGAGGCATGAGGATTCTCCTTTTTAAGAAATCACGTTACTGAGCTCATTCTATACCATAGCATTCCTCAAGGGAACAAGAGTCTATATTGCAGGGGCCCAGGCCCCGTGCTAACATCCAGCCGCTTGAAGATTTTGACCGGCTTATATGTCCTCTCCTCCATTAGACAAAACCTACAACCCAACGGCAGTCGAGCAAAAATGGGCAGCCTATTGGGCTGAGCATAAGCTTTTCCAACCCCGTCAATCGGAAAAGCCCGAGTCATATTGTATTGTCATCCCTCCCCCAAACGTCACGGGCTCCCTCCATATCGGGCATGCCCTCAATAATACCCTCCAAGATATCCTCATTCGGTGGAAGCGTATGCAAGGCGTGCAAACCCTTTGGATCCCAGGCACCGATCATGCCGGGATCGCCACACAAAATGTCGTTGAACGCCAGCTCAAAGAAGAAGGCCTGTCTCGAGAGCATCTTGGCCGTGAGGCATTTATTGAGCGGGTGTGGACCTGGAGAAAGCAATCAGGCGACACCATTATTGGACAACTCAAACAGTTGGGGGCCTCCTGTGACTGGGACCGCCTGCGATTCACCATGGACAAGGGGCTTTCTCTTGCCGTCAATGAAGCTTTTGTACATTTATATGACGAAGGATTAATTTATCGCGGCGAACGACTCATTAATTGGTGCCCTCGTTGCCTCACGGCTCTTTCCGACATTGAAGTCGAACACGAAGACATCAAAGGCACGCTCTACCACATACGCTATGCCCTCGCTGATGACCCGGAAACATTTCTTACGGTCGCCACAACACGTCCTGAAACCTTATTGGGCGATACCGCTGTCGCCGTTCACCCGGAAGATCCCCGCTATCAACATTTCATCGGCAAGCAGGTCAAACTTCCCTTAACCACACGCACGATTCCTATCGTGGCTGACCAAATTTTGGTGGATCGTGAATTCGGGACCGGTGCAGTCAAAATTACCCCGGCGCATGACTTTAACGACTTCGAAGCCGGAGAACGGCATGGTCTTAAACGCTTTTCGCTCTTAAACCACCATGCGCGCATGAATCCCATTGTCTTGCAAGAGGCTCAAGTCGACCTTCAGCTACAAAAAGATCTCGATGCTCAGTCCGTCCAACAAGCCAGACTGATTGTCATCGAAGCCCTCATGCAGAAAGATCTTCTCATCAAAGATGAAGAACATTCTATGGCGTTGGGCAAATGCTATCGCTGTAAAACAGTCGTCGAACCCTATTTATCTCCCCAATGGTTTGTGAAAACAGAGCCCTTGGCCATTCCGGCGATCGAAGCAGTGAAATCGGGGAAAATTCGTATCATTCCTGAGGGTTGGAAAAATAACTACCTGGGCTGGATGCGCAACATTAAGGATTGGTGTATTTCCCGCCAAATCTGGTGGGGGCATCAAATCCCTGCCTGGTACTGTCGAACCTGCAACAAGGACCATCTTCTTGAAACAGGTCATGCGGTCGGGGCAACAACAGAGAGAGGTATACTCCCTGAGCCAATAAAAATGAGCTGCTTCATCAGTTCTGAAGCACAACCCATCGTGTCAAAAACCGACCCAAAAGTCTGTCCTCACTGCGGGGGGTCTGATTTATTTCAAGATCCTGATGTCTTAGACACGTGGTTTTCCTCTGCGTTGTGGCCGTTTTCCACCCTTGGGTGGCCAGAACAGACTCAAGACTTGAAAACATTCTATCCCACCTCCACGTTAGTCACTGGCCTGGACATTCTCTTTTTTTGGGTGGCCAGGATGATCATGATGGGAATCAAGCTGACAGGACAAATCCCCTTCCGAGATGTCTATATCCATGCCTTGGTCCGTGATGCCGAAGGCCAAAAAATGAGTAAATCCAAAGGCAATGTCATTGACCCCCTCACCAAAATGAGCCAATACGGAACGGATGCCTTACGATTTACCTTGGCCTCTATGGCCTCGCCGGGGCGGGATATGAAATTGGCTGAGGAACGCATTGAAGGCTATCGAAACTTTGTTACCAAGATTTGGAATGCGGCGCGCTTCATTCAACTCTATGCCGCTGGACCCAAGACCGCAGATAGGCCGGAATCTCGGCCGTTCCCGGATCGATGGATATTGAGTCGCTTAAACTATTCCATTCGTGAAATCACCAAGGCCTTACACGACTATCGCTTTGACCAAGCCACCTCTTACCTCTATCAATTTATCTGGCATGAATACTGTGATTGGTTTATTGAGCTGGCAAAGCCAAGCCTTCAACAAGAAAACCACCCAGATGCCTCGACTACTCGTCACACACTCTTAGAATCGTTCGAAATTATTCAACGTCTTCTCCACCCCGTCATGCCATTTATCACCGAAGAAATCTGGCAATCCTTTCCGCATGAAGGCCTTTCGATTATGACCCAACCAATTCCTACTGAGCATCAGGATTGGTCCAACAGCCAAGCTGAACAGGATTTCTCTCTACTCCAAGCTTTTGTGACAACGACCAGAACAGGTCGCGCTCTTTTGAATATTCCAGCGAATCAACCACTCACAATCTTTGGTACGACTACCAACCAGGACGAAGCAGCAAGCCTCCAAAACTTACAACCATATATCCAATCCATACTTCGCTCAACGTTGACTCTTGCTCAAACCACAGATTGGCCTTCTGACCGTACCTTGCAACTGGTGACCGGAAACCTGACAGTCGGTATCCCCGTTGAACCAAAACTTGATCTTCAACAAGTCGTCAAAAAAGTTAAAAAACAGATTGAAGCCAAACATAAAGAATGCAGCCGGCTTCAGGACCGCGTGGCTTCCCCATCATTCCGAGAAAAAGCAGAAGCTTCGGTCATTCAAGAATCCGAAAAACGGGTGACCAGTCTCAGGCAAGAGCTAACCCTGCTTACCAGCAGCGAACAACAACTCGCCACCATGCTGACCTAATGGGCACTAAATCGCCGGTGGCTCCTCCGCCACATTTCCAAATCCGCCAAATCGTCCAAACTTCCTTAGAGGAAGACATTGGCTTTGGGGATCTGACATCCACAGCCATTCTTTCCCCCGACATGCGTGCTAAAGCCCAAATCATGGCAAAAGAAGCCATGGTTGTCGCCGGCATGACGGTTGCCAAGGAAGTCTTTCATCAAATCGATGACAGCCTCATACTAAAATGTCATCATCGCGATGGAGCCCGGGTTAGGACAAACACTGGACTCCTCACCATTACCGGAAATGCGCAATCTCTTCTTCAAGCCGAACGGGTCGCACTCAATTTCATACAACGCCTCTCCGGGATTAGTACCATCACCCATCAATTTTGTCATGCGATTCGTGATCTTTCTGTAAAGATTGCCGATACCCGAAAGACCACGCCCGGACTTCGTACCTTGGAAAAATGGGCAGTCCGCCTCGGAGGAGGCTTTAACCACAGATTTTCGCTACACGATGGCATCCTGATTAAAGATAATCATCTTATGGTCCTAGCAGCTCACAAGATGTCCCTAACCCAAGCATGCCGGTTAGCAAGGCAACAGGCCCCTCATGGGGTTCGAATAAGCGTAGAAGTTGAAACCATGGCACAGGTGCGTCAAGCCCTTCAAGGCAAGGCCGATGTCATTCTGTTAGATAATATGTCCCCATCAAAAATTCAGCAGGCGGTGGCCATCATTAAAGGTCAAGCATTAGTTGAGGTTTCTGGAGGCATCACGATGAAAAACATCCGCGACATAGCCCAAACGGGAGTAGATATCATTTCAATCGGCGCGCTCACCCATTCCGCTCCAGCGATGGACTTATCAATGGACATTATCTCGCTTGGCTCCCAACGAAAGCAGACAAGACGAAAAACCCGCAGTTAGACTTTTATCCATCAAAACATTCCACTATTTTCCGTGTTATCTTCAGAAACGCTAGCGGCCTTACTCCCCTCAAAAACCCTGAACCACTCGCTTTTTGTCTTTGAAGAACTGAATTCGACAAATACCTTTGCCTTAGAACTCGCCAAGAACCCTATACTGCAGGGCACAGTGGTGCTGGCTGACAGACAAACGGCAGGAAGGGGGCGGTTGCAACGATCATGGTTTTCCCCACCAGGAGCCAATATTTATGGGTCTCTTATTTTCTCATTCAACTCGCAACTTCAAACCATGGGATGGATTCCCTTAATGGCCGGCATTGCTATCGCACAAGCCATTGAAGATCACGCCGAAATTGGCATCACTCTCAAATGGCCTAATGACATCTTGATTGATGAACGCAAGGTGGGGGGGATTTTATGCGAATCATTCAGGAGGAGCTCAACAGAAACCTGTGTAGTGATTGGATTTGGCATTAATGTCAATCTCTCAGAATCAGCATTCCCGAAAGACCTTGAACTAACTGCAACCTCCCTCCAAATTCAATCGCAACAGCCTCTGGATCGTCATCATCTACTCAAATCGATCATCACGACACTAGAACAGGGCTGGGAAGCACTCATCTCACAAGGCCCACAATCCTGCCAGCTTGCGTACAGCTCGCGTTGCAGCACTTTGGGGAAACAGATTCAGGTTCAATTTCCTGATGGCAGAGAACTGGAGGGTATGGCACAATCCATTGGTGAACAGGGTCAATTACAAATGATCCCCTCCCCTTCCGACGCAAAGGAACAATCCGCTAGGATACTGGATGTTCACGCTGGAGATATTCGTCACATCAAAAAATCTGGATTTCAATAAGCATCGACCATAAAGTACTACTTTAGATTTTAAGATTACCATGCTCCTAGCTATAGACATTGGGAATTCACAGATCGTGTGCGGCGTGTTTCAAAAGAACACATTAATAGCCGACTGGCGGCTATCGACCGATCACACCAAAACATCCGATGAGTACGACATGATCCTTCGATCCCTGCTTGAAATTCACAAAGTAGACCTTGCAAATGTACACGGCTGCATCATGACGAGTGTGGTCCCTCCCCTCACTCACGCTTTTGAGGCGTTACTCCATTCACTCGTGGGACAAGCTCCAATTATCATGACAACCTCATGCCCGCATGGACTCATTCTTCGATATGACAACCCGGAGGAAATTGGAACGGACCGCCTGGTCAATGCCGCCGCAGCATTTTCGCACTATCAACGAGGCCTTATCATCGTCGATTTTGGGACAGCCACGACATTCTGCACCATTACCAAACAAGGGGAATATCTTGGTGGGGCTATTGCTCCCGGCCTGAAGACGGCTGCCGACTCCCTCCATCTCAAGACCGCAAAGCTCCCTAAGGTCGACCTGGCCATTCCAGACTCGGTCATCGGTCGTGATACGGCAACCAGCATGCAATCCGGCATCATGTTCGGCTATGCCGGCTTGGTGGATGCCATCGTCAAAAGAATTCAAAAGGAGATTGATCAATCATCCTACGTCATCGCTACAGGAGGCCTGGCTTCCACAATCATCCCAATTTCCCAGACGATTCAAGAAGTTAGATCGCACCTCACCCTGGAAGGGCTTGCTCTCATATACTCACGCATGAAACCTGCCTGTGGATAACTACCCTAATACCTGATCTCCTACATTATCTCGCTCAAAAACAAGAAGAAATTTCAGAGAATGGGTTGACTTGCAACCCTCAGTGACTATCTGACCAAGGGAAGCGAAAATCTATGTCAACGCTCGTAAAATGAACATTTATGCCCACATTTCCTGAAGAAAGTCATCCTACATCGACCACGGAGAACAAACTAGAGGAATCCCTTTCTGAAGGCGATCTTTTACAACCGGATGCGGCATCAGATCCCACCTCAGCTGACTCTCAAGAAAAACAGGCTCAGGAAGAACTTCAGATTTACCAGGATAAATACATCCGCCTGGCGGCGGAATTTGAAAACTACAAACGACGCGCCCAACGAGACCAAAGCGATGCCATTCGCTATGCCAATGAATCGTTGTTGAAAAATTTGCTTTCTACCTTTGATAATCTTGAACGAGCTATCCAATGCGGAAAAGACGCTGGGGCAAGTGGGTCTTTACTGGAAGGTGTGGAACTCACGCACAAACAATTTCTCGAAACCGTCGAGAAATTAGGCGTACGCCAAGTTTCGAGCACGGGGAGTCTCTTTGATCCCAACATGCATCAAGCCGTGGCTCAGGTAGAATCTGAGACGGCAGAGCCCAATACGGTCGTCGAAGAATTTCAAAAGGGATATTTTTTACACGACCGAATTTTACGTCCAGCTATGGTCACGGTGGCAAAAGAAAAATCTGATCAGACGGAAACAATATCTACACAAGACACGAGCGAAGAGGGAGGAATACAAGCATGAGCAAAATTATCGGAATCGATCTAGGAACGACAAATTCCTGTGTGGCGGTGATGAGCGGAGGAGAACCCAGTGTCATTGCCAATTCAGAAGGCGCACGGACGACCCCGTCCGTGGTAGCAATCACCGACAAAAACGAACGATTGATTGGACAAATTGCGAAGCGGCAAGCCATCACCAACCCCGAGAATACCATCTTCTCCGTCAAGCGCCTGATGGGTAGAAAAAACTCTTCTCGTGAAGTCCAAGAGACCGTTAAACATCTTCCGTATAAGATTGTCGAAGGAGCCAATGGGGACGCCCATGTGGTAATCCGAGGCAAAAACTATAGCCCTGCCGAAGTCTCAGCCATGATTCTTCAAAAAATGAAACAAACAGCTGAAGATTATTTAGGTGAAAAAGTCACCGATGCCGTCATTACCGTTCCCGCTTACTTTGACGATAGCCAACGACAAGCCACAAAAGATGCCGGACAAATCGCAGGCCTCAATGTACTGCGTATCATTAACGAGCCCACCGCGGCCTCATTAGCCTATGGCCTCGACAAGAAAAAAGATGAACGGATTGTGGTCTATGATTTAGGCGGGGGGACATTCGATGTCTCCATTCTCGAAATTGGCGAAGGGGTCTTTGAAGTCAAATCAACCAACGGAGACACATTCTTAGGTGGTGACGATTTCGATCTTCGGGTGATTGATTGGCTGGTTGATGAATTCAAAAAAGACCAAGGCATCGATCTGCGAAAGGACCGGATGGCCCTTCAGCGGCTCAAAGAAGCCGCCGAACGCGCCAAAATTGAATTATCCAGTTCCCAGGAAACCGAAATAAACTTGCCGTTCATCACGGCAGATGCGAGTGGGCCAAAACATTTAGTGCTCAAACTCACAAGATCCAAGTTTGAGCAATTGGTTGATGACCTGATTGAACGGTCAATCGCCCCCTGCAAAAAGGCCTTGGCCGATGCAGAAATGAACACTGGCGACATCAATGAGATCGTTCTGGTCGGCGGGATGACCCGTATGCCAAAAGTCATTGAACGAGTGAAGCAATTTTTTGGGAAAGAGCCTCACAGAGGTGTCAACCCTGACGAAGTCGTGGCCATTGGAGCCGCTATTCAAGGCGGGGTGCTCAAAGGTGATGTCAAAGACGTATTGTTATTGGATGTCACGCCGCTTTCACTCGGGATTGAAACGTTGGGTGGAGTTTTCACCAGGCTCATTGAACGCAACACCACCATTCCCACAAAAAAGAGCCAAATTTTTTCGACAGCCGCCGACAACCAGTCAGCCGTCACAATCAGGGTCTTCCAAGGTGAACGCGAAATGGCTAATGACAATAAATTATTAGGCCAATTCGACCTCGTCGGTCTTCCTCCTGCGCCACGAGGCATGCCTCAAATTGAAGTCACGTTTGACATTGACGCCAACGGGATTGTCCATGTATCAGCCAAAGATATGGCCACTCAAAAGGAGCAATCTATTCAAATCACGGCTTCCAGTGGGTTAAGCAAAGAAGAAGTCGAACGCCTGGTAAAGGATGCAGAAGCTCATACCGAAGAAGACAAAAAGAAACGTGAACTGGTTGAGCTAAGAAATCAAGCTGACACGCTCATTTACAGTACGGAAAAGAATTTAAGCGAACATGGTGATAAAATTAATGAGGAAGAGAAAACCAATATCACAACTGCTATTGATGCCCTGAAAAAAGCTCTCGAAGAATCGGACCTGGAAGCCCTTAAAACTGCCATGCAAAATCTCACCACGGCCTCGCATAAACTGGCCGAAGAAATGTATAAAAAGGCATCGGCAGATGCCGCCGAATCTGCTGGACCAGGCCCGGATAGTCAAGATTCAGGACCATCCGCCTCAGGATCGGAAGAAGCCTCTGGTGGCGATGAAAAAGTCGTTGATGCCGAATTCGAAGAAGTTGATAAAGGAAAAGGTTAACAACACGGGTTATATGAAAAAAACCGTAATTCATTTGATCAATCCTCAGCACTGTCTTAGGCCACGTTGATGTCACAAACAGAAAAACGTGATTATTACGACGTGCTGGGGGTAGATCGAAATGCCTCTGAAGATGAAATTAAAAAAGCATTTCGAAAACTCGCCAGACAACACCATCCCGATCTTCACTCCGAACCCGACAAGAAAAAATCT
>CBDUWS010000034.1:0-10107 GCA_965370985.1 uncultured bacterium | reverse complement strand
GAAAATGTCCAGAATGAGAATGCTGCCACGACATGGGGTAACTGGTCTGATCTTAGTAGGATACCTTTTACTCCTTCCTCATACCGTGGTTTCGCTTGATCCACCGACGGCCCTTTGCCATAACCCACAAGACTGTTTTGCTGAATTGCTTGTGGAATTAAACAAGCCTGCTTCTACTTCAGAGGCTTTATCCAAAACCAACAAATTGTTTCAGCAGTTGACAACAACGTATGGCCAATCGCCTTGGGCAAAACGGGCTAGACTTCGCTATGGATATGCGCTTAGGACCTTGAATCCAGATGAAGCCATCCCTTTATTAAGGAATTCTTTAACCGATTTTCCAGGTTTAGAGGATTATCTCCATTTTTGGTTACTTCAAGCCTATATGAACGCCGGTTTGTGGCAAGAGGCGTCAAAGATTGTTCAGGAATTTACACACCGTTTTCACGAATCACTTGTCCGAGCTGAAGTACTGTATGAGGGTGGTAAAGTCTTATCAAGAATTGGGGATTGTCCCGCGGCTCGTTCCGTTTTGTCTCAAGCCCTGTCGGTTAGACCTCAGCATTCCCAAGCGGCTAGTGCGTTATTTCAGATAGGAACGTGCGCGGGTCAGCTCGGGCAGAAGAACAAAGCCATCGACGTCTTTCGAAAGGTGTGGTGGCAGTTTCCATTGGCTCCAGAAAGTCTTCAGGCTGAACAATGGCTTGTCCAGGAAGGCGGTTCCGTGTTCGTCCCGACGCCTGGGGAGCAGTATCAGCGGGCGATGGCCTTGTATAAGGGAGGAGCATTAAAAAAGGCAGTTAAGGAATTTCAACAAATTGTGGCGCTATCTCCAAAAACTCCTCAATTTTTCCACGCCCAATACAAGTTAGCCATGGCCTTGGTTCGTTTGAAGCGATACGATCAGGCTGAAAAAACGCTACAGATGGTGTCTCGATCTTCTTCCTCTCGACAAGCTGATGCCCGGGTTTGGTTGGGTCGGACATATTTACGGCAAGGCAAAGGTAAGCCATTGGCGAATTTGGTGAAGACGCTGCCTGCTGATCGACTAACCGGAGATCAACAAGCCCAGCTTTATACGTTCTATGGGATCTGGTTGAACGATCATGATCGCTGGGCTGAAGCGGTGCAGGTCTATCACAAGGCTGGGCAGGTCGCTCAGACGCTTTCGCGGCAAATAGATGCCTTGTGGCAAGTTGGCTGGATCCAGTATCAACGTGAGCAATTTATTGAAGCCAAAAATATCTTTCAAAACATTATCAAAAAAACGAACCAACCGCATTCGGTTTCCCTCATGCACTCGGCATCGCGGGCATTGTATTGGCTTGCCCGTTCAGAAGAACATGTGGGGCAGATGGAATTGGCCAGTCAGCATTTTCAACAGATAAGCCAGGCCTATCCTTTTACCTATTATGGCCAATTAGCACAGAGTAAGCTTGGTTCGGATGGAAGAAATCCGCAACCATGGGCTGTTTTTTCTTCAACCGATTCACGGGAGATGGGTATTCCAGCCAAACTTCAACAAGATATTCATTATCAAAAACTCAAGGCTTTGCAAGCGATTCAATTATCCAATGAGGCCGTTAAGGAACTTGAGCAGGTTTATGCTCGTCATGGATCAGATGCGGAGGTGTTCCCTCAATTGGTTTCCTTGGCCGAAGGGATTGAGGCGTATGATATTGGAATCCGTTTGTCCATTCGGCATTTTGGGCAGACCTTGAGAATAGGACAATTACCTCCTGCTTCGCCGGCTTGGTCCGGAGCCTTTCCCATGGGTTATCAAACGATTATTCAATCCTTTGCCCCTCCGCATGTGGACCCGTTTTTAGTCGCAGGACTGATTCGCGAAGAAAGTCTGTATAGCGCTCGAGTGGTATCTCGAGTTGGTGCAATAGGGCTGATGCAACTCATGCCAGCCACAGCCAAACGTGTGGCCCAACAATTGAACCTATCGGACTCGAAGTATGAACCTGATCGGCTGTATCAACCCAAGCATAATATTCAATTGGGGACTCACTATTTAGGACAATTGCTTGATGAATATCAGGGCAATCTTATTTATTCCGTGGCGGCGTATAATGCCGGGCCTCAGGCCGTCCAACGGTGGATGGCCAAAAATGGGCACCGTCCGCCTGATGAATTTGTGGAATTGATTGGCTACCGGGAGACACGTGGGTATGTGAAACGCGTGGTAGGGAGTTACCGGATTTACCGGGCTTTATTTGGGAAAGCCTGCCCCAGTGCTTCTCTTGACAGGTTTTGTTGAAGGCACTATAGTCGGGCCCGTTTGAGCCTGTGAGGAAGGAGGTATACGTGAGCGTCGAAAAAATGGAAAAGCTGGAAGTTCGTGTTCGGAAGTTACTCGACCTGGTGGTCGAATTGCGGCAGGATAAATCGCATCTTGAGCAAGAACTTGAATCCACTCGGGAACACTTGGCCAAGCAGCAAGAAATGTCAGAAGGTTGGGAAGACGAGCGTGGCACCATTCGCTCAAAAATTGAAAAAGTGCTCGATGAGCTGGAGTTTTTGGACCATTCAAACGATTAATGACGAAAAGCCATTATGACGAAGACCATTGAGGTTGAAGTCTTTGGCCATCGGTTCTCTCTTCAAGGCGAGGGAGATGAGGCCTATTTTCATGAGTTGGCCGAATATGTCGATACGCAGATGCGGACCCTTGCCAAGCAAACCAAGACCAGTACCCCTACCAAACTCGCTATTTTAGCGGCCATTAATGTCACCGATGAGCTCTTTCGACAGCAGCGGTATGGTGAGTCGGGAGAAACTGAAATGGAACGTCGGGCCCAACTCTTAGTGGAAAGGATCGACGAGCATTTAAAAACCCCTCCTAGCTAAGCATTCGTTGGACTTTACTCTCCATCCTTGTATTAACAGAAAATTCCCTTTTAAAACAGACATTTGTTCGGATGTGCTTAGAGGTACAGGATTTTGTCTCATATCCTGTATGGTGGGGTTTGTCTCCCCATGATTGAAATACGGGGAAGCGTTCTGATATTTTACTAGTCCTAAGTTATTGAATTCCAAAGAAAGAAAGGAATATTCCCTTTTTTAGGGGAAAGAAACTGGAGACCCACGATGACTAGATTATTTTTCGTCATAGCGGGTTGTTTGGAAATTGGAATTGAACGATGTTGGAAACGATTATGTCAGGGTCAATGGTATTCTTGGAAATCATTGTTGGAAAAGCCCCTAGAGGCCCTATTCAAGGAGAATAGCTGGTTCTTCGATCTGAAACACTCAGATCTTTTGTGTATAGATTCAGGACCGTCTCTCTTCCTTGGATGCTACTATTGGTTGTTGCAAACTAAATGTGTTTCAAGAAGCGTCAAGATCCTTATTGATTATAGAGATTTTCCACTCGTTCCTCTTCCTGTTTTCTCTGGCCTCTCTCTATCTCCCTCCAGGTAGATAGGTTTTTCTCCGGTCTTTCCTTTTTCTTTTCCTCTCGTTAAAGGGTTCTCATTCTTTGTGTGCGGCAACTTTGTCTTCTCATGAGCTTGCAGGGAAACGTTTTTCTCATCATGAGTGCAAAAGGAAACGAATAGGAGTCAATCAATGGAAATGGTCATTCCTATACTTGCGTGTTTGGTTGGACTGGTTATTGGGTTTGTCTTGTCTAAAGTGTTCTACCAGTATATGGACAAGCAACGACGTTCGGAAGCCGAGGGTCATATGCAACAGCTTACCCAAAATGCTCAACGGGAAGCGGAGAATGTGGTCAAAGAAGCAAAGATTGAAGCGAAGGATTTGTTGTTCCAGGCGAAATCTGAGCTTGAGGCTAAAGAAAAAGAAAAACGCAATGAAATTCAAACAGCTGAACGAAAACTTCATCAGCGGGAGGAAGCCCTTGAGCGCAAGGTCAGTCAGTTTGATAAACGCGATGAAGAGATGCGGAGAAGGGAGCAGGCTCTTAAAAGGCAGGAAGAATCCTTAGCCAAGCAGACAGCCGATTGTGATCGGGCGATTAAGGAGCATCGGGTGGCGTTGGAGCAAGTGGCCGGGATTACCACCGAGGAAGCTAAAAGACAATTATTGAGTGAAATTGAGACGGAGGCCAGGCACGATGCAGCCCTGCTGACCAAACGTATTTTGGATGAGGCCAAAGAATTGGCAGATCGAGATGCCCGTGAAATTGTGACCCGGTCGATTCAACGAATAACCCGTGACTATGTTAATGAGGCCACCATATCCGTGGTTCCTCTGGCTAATGATGGCATGAAGGGACGAATTATTGGTCGGGAAGGAAGAAATATTCGGGCATTGGAGGCTGCGACTGGCGTGGATCTGATTATTGATGAAACGCCGGAAGCGGTCATCGTGTCAGGATTTGATCCTCTGCGGCGGGAAGTAGCGAAAATTGCATTAGAACGTTTGATGCAGGATGGCCGTATTCATCCGACGAGAATTGAAGAAGTGGTAGAAAAGGTTAAAGGGGATCTGGATAAAATCATGCGGGATGAGGCCGAGAAAGTCATCTTCGAAGTTGGGCTTTCAGATTTTCATCCGGAGATTGTCAAATTGTTGGGAAGACTGAAGTACCGCACCAGCTATGGGCAAAACAATTTATATCATGCACGTGAAGCTGCCTATATTGCTGGGATTATGGCTTCGGAGTTGGGGTTGGATGTGAAGCTCGCGAAGCGTGGTGCGTTGCTTCATGATATTGGAAAAGTCGTGAGTCATGAAGAAGAAGGTACACATGCAATGCTGGGAGCTGAAATGGCGAAGAAGTGGGGGGAGTCTGAACTTATTGTTAACGCCATTGCGGCCCATCATGAACAAGTCGAACCGCTTTGTCCTGAGGCCGTTTTGGTAGCGGCGGCCGAAGCGCTTTCAGCGGCACGTCCCGGTGCAAGGCGTGAGACATTAGAAGCCTATGTGAAACGGTTAGAGAAATTAGAATCATTAGCGACCGGTTTTTCAGGTGTAGATAAAGCCTATGCGATTCAAGCAGGGCGTGAAGTACGCGTGATCATCCGACAGGGAGAGTTGAGTGATACTGAAGGGTTTGCCCTTTCCCGTGATTTAGCCAAAAAAATTGAACAAGAACTCACCTATCCGGGCCAAATCAAGGTCACCGTCATTCGTGAAAATCGGTTTATTGAGTTTGCGAAGTAATTTGGGAGGAGCGAATAGCCACGAGATATGAATATATTGTTTATCGGAGATATTATGGGCGAGCCTGGTAGGCGAGTGTTGTTAAAGCATCTCTCGAAGGCCATTCAGGATTATCATATTGATTTAGTGGTCGGAAATGGAGAAAATGCTGCCGGTGGGTTTGGCATTACCCCAGATATTGCTGAAGAGCTTTTTGACCTGGGCCTTTCTGCTATTACCTTAGGAAACCATGCCTGGGATAAGCGTGAGGCAATGGAGTATTTGCAGAAAGAATCACGTGTGATTCGTCCTGCCAATTATCCTGATGGTGTTCCGGGAAAAGGGACGTGTGTGATTGAAACGGCCCAGGGTGAACGCTTAGGTGTTCTGCAACTGATGGGACGAGTATTTATGCCCATGGTGGATTGTCCCTTTCGTGTGGCTGAAAGAGAGTTGGCGCAATTGACCACACAGACAGACTATATTCTTGTTGATATGCATGCCGAAACCACATCAGAAAAAATGGCTATGGGCTATTTTTTGGATGGCAAGGTTTCTGTGGTGTTGGGCACCCATACCCATGTGCAAACCGCTGATGAACAAATTTTACCGCAGGGAACAGGGTACCTGACCGATGTGGGGATGACAGGACCTGTGAAATCGGTGATCGGCATGAAGTACAATTTGGTGATTCAAAAATTTCTGACACAACTACCTCGAAGGTTTGAAGTCGCGCCCGGGCCGTCTGTGTTGTGTGCGGCCGTAGTGGAACTGGACCGCGAAACTGGAAAAACCACCCATATTTCTCGTCTCAGGCTTTTTGAATAGCGCATTCCCGTGCCAGAGCTTTTCCCGCCTTTGCTGACTGTCTCGGAACTCACGAGGCAAATTCGATCAAATTTAGAACATCAATTTCCCTCAGTGTGGGTGGAAGGGGAAATCTCTAATCTTCGTTGTCCTTCTTCCGGGCACCAATATTTTACTTTAAAAGATCAGGCCAGCCAGATTCGGGCTGTGTTGTTTCGCAATCAATCCGAACGGTTGAAATTTGCTCTTCAAGATGGATTGGAGGTCTTGGTATTTGGGCGTCTGACTGTCTATGAACCTCGGGGAGACTACCAGTTGCTCTTAGAAGCAGTGGAACCTAAAGGGATTGGTGCGTTGCAATTAGCTTTTATGCAACTGAAATCGAAATTGGAGGCCGAAGGGATATTTCAAGACTCTCGGAAACGACCGTTACCAGCTTTTCCTGAAAGGATTGGGGTGGTGACTTCACCTGTTGGCGCCGCGCTTCATGACTTGTTGACCATTCTGCATCGACGATGGCCATTGGCTCAGATCCTTATTGCTCCCGTGGCAGTTCAAGGTGGAGCGGCTACCGGTCAGATTGCGGCAGCGATTCAGATGTTCAATCAATTGAGTCCCCAATTTGGTAAGGTCGAAGTGTTGATCGTCGGACGCGGAGGAGGGTCAATAGAAGATTTATGGGCTTTCAATGAGGAACAGGTAGTGAGAGCCATCGCTGCTTCCCGTATTCCGATAGTTTCTGCAGTTGGGCATGAAACCGATGTGACACTTGCCGATTTGGCGGCTGATTTTCGGGCTCCCACTCCCTCTGCTGCCGCGGAATTGGTTGTTCCAGATTGTATGTTGGTGAAGGAGCAAGTGCGCCAGCACCGTATCAGATTGGAACGTTCTTTCAAGAGCCTTGCTACCGCTTTGACCGTCCGAATTCAGCAAATGAGTCAACGCCTGCCTGAACCTCGGCTCATTATTGCGCACTTTGTTCAACGGGTGGATGAATTAGAGCGACAGTTATATCGAAAAGTGAAACACGGGTGTCGAAATATTCAGCTTCTGTTGTTGCAGCACCAATCTGCAATCTGGGAAGCCAATCCTCTTTCGACGATCCAGCGAGAACAAGGAAGATTGGCTGAACTTAATAGGCACTTAGTCCAGGGTATGCAGAATTCAATTCTTCTAGGACGTCATCAATCAAAAATGTGGATCTCTCAGCTGCATCAATTGAGTCCCCTGGCAGTTTTAGCAAGGGGCTATAGCATTGTGAAAGACCTTCGAAATGGAAAAGTCCTAAAAAAATCAACAGATACGATGGTGGGAGCGGAGGTCCACGCGACATTGTCCGAAGGTGAATTGGTCTGTAAGGTGGAGCAAATTCATCCACGGAAGTGAAGAAGTCCTTTTGATTCAAGGCGGGAGCAGGCTATAATACCGTAGAATATTTCGTAGGAGTACGGGGAAAAACATGGCGGCGATAAAATTTGAAAAGGCCTTGTCTCGTTTGGAAACTATCGTGACGGAGTTAGAAGCGGGCGAGCTTTCCTTAGATGACTCATTGAGGATATTTGAAGAAGGCGTCAAGCTGTCCAAGACATGTTTGAAAATGTTGGATGACGCCGAACGCAAGGTGGAAATTCTTGTACAGGATAAGGATGGTCGAAAGCGCATTCAGGCGTTTTCCTTGGAGGAACCCCATTCAACCGAGTCCTAGGTCACGTTCTAACTTCTCTCCTCTTTCCTTAAAGGAGCATGGGCTCGGTTCCCACGCGATGTTGTCTTTGCAACCGTCTCTTCCCTTCAGAAAATCAACAAAACAGCGACTAGATTCTCTTTTAGTCTCTCAGGCACTGGTCCCTAGCCGGGAGCAGGCTAGTCGTCTTATTCTGGCTGGCCGTGTCAAGATTGATGGCAGGGTCATGGATAAACCCGGGAAGCAGGTTTCTTCAGAGGTTACGGCTGAAATTATCCAGCCCGAGTGCCAATATGCAAGCCGGGGGGGAGAAAAGCTGGCTCCGGCTTTAGAGGCTTTTGGTCTTTCATGTTCGGGATGGGTGGTGATGGATGTGGGTGCTTCAACAGGAGGCTTTACCGACTGTGTGTTGCAACGCGGAGCTCAGCGAGTGTATGCCATTGACGTGGGCTATGGACAGCTGGATTGGCGCCTGCGATCAGATCCCCGGGTGATTGTGATGGATCGGTTGAATGTTCGATATTTGCGTCAGGAAGATATTCCGGAACTGGTAGATTTAATCGTCATTGATGTGTCTTTCATTTCTCTGAAGATGGTATGGCCAGTGATTCTCCCTGTATTAAAGCCACAGGGATATCTTGTGGCATTGATTAAGCCCCAATTTGAGGTTGGGAAGAGACAAGTCGGCCGAGGTGGTATTGTTCGAGATGAGAAATTGCGCCAAGCAGTCAAAGATCAGTTTGTGGAATATGCAAATTCTTTGTCCTTAGACCTTATAGGCCTTATTGATTCACCCGTATTGGGGAAAAAGGGGAATAAGGAAATCGTCATGGGCTTACAAAAGCAATAAACGGTAGAGCGTTGTTGTCTGGATGGAAGGTAAAAAAATGATCACGAGCAGTCTTGTCTTGAAAGGAAAGAAGACATTATGGGTATGAAGGTTCTGGTCACAGGCGGGGCAGGATTTATTGGATCGCATCTCGTCGATCGGTTAGTTCAAGAAGGCAATCAGGTCGTGGTGATTGATAATCTCTCCACAGGGAAGCGCAAGCAAGTCAACAAAAAAGCCCAATTGTATAAAATGGATATTCGGAGCAAGCGGATTGAACGGGTGTTTCGAAAAGAACGTCCGTTAATCGTTGTCCATTTAGCGGCCCAAATGAATGTCCGACTATCAACGGAAGATCCTGTATTCGATGCAGAAGTGAATATTTTGGGCACCCTCAATCTCTTAGAGCATGCTGTGAAACATGGAGTGCGAAAGGTCTCCTTTGCATCTTCAGGAGGAGCAGTCTATGGGGAACAGGAAGTGTTTCCGGCGGCGGAATCTCATCGCACCGATCCACTGTCTCCTTATGGAATTAGCAAATTAGCTGGCGAAAAATACTTGGCATATTACACAAATACTACGGGTCTTCGGCACGTTGTACTGCGATTTGGCAATGTCTACGGCCCGAGACAAGAACCCGAAGGTGAGGCTGGCGTCGTGGCAATTTTTTCGAAACTTATGTTGGACGGTGGACAACCCATTATCAATGGGACAGGAAAGCAGACGCGGGATTTCGTCTATGTCGATGATGTAGTTGACGCCATTATGGTGACATTGGGAGAGGATATTCAGGGCACCTTTAATGTGGGGACGGGCCAGGAAGCAACGGTGAATGAATGTTATGAGATCATCAAAGAACTGACCAGCAGCTCCTGCAAAGATTTATATGGTGCCGCCAAAAAGGGAGAGCAATTTCGAAGTGTGCTAGATGTGATGAAGCTGAGGGAGAAATTTGACTGGGATCCTCAGGTTTCGTTTCCGGAGGGTCTCAAAATGACGGTGGAATTTTTCAAAGCGCAGGGAAAATGATCAAGACTCGTCTGTGAGGAAGAGATTTGTTTCAATGACGAGTTAATATCGTGGAACAGAATTGTCAATTTCAATCGACCAGGATTCAATTCCCCCAATCAGATTTTTAACATTGGAAAAACCTTGTTGAAGCAAGAAGCCCACGGCATCGGCGCTTCGCATCCCTTTATGGCAATACGCTACGATTTCGGAATTTTTGTCCAATTGACTCAGCGAATTGGGCAGTTCTCCTAAGGGTACGAGAACGGACCCTTCAATTTTGGCCATTGAATACTCATGAGGCTCGCGGACATCTAATAAGAAGATGGCGTCCCCATTATCTTGCCGAGTTTTTAATTCTCGAACGGTGATGGTGTAACTCATATGCGAATAGCCTCCTTCATGTTCTAAGTAACTCCTTGTAGATATCTCATCATAGCCACTGAATTTTCCGGGTGTCAATTTATTCTTTGGGAAAAAGGTAATGGCCTGTGACAAAATAACTTTAACAAAATCGCGCCAGGATTTGGATCGGATTTGGACGGAACGATTGAGAAAAAGCCGAGGCCTAGCACGGCTATGTTGAGGTTTTTGGGATTGAGACCCGTTTAACCTAAAAACAGCAGTTGGATCACGAAAGTCTGCACAACCCCTTGTAAAT
>CBDUWS010000033.1:0-10176 GCA_965370985.1 uncultured bacterium | reverse complement strand
TGTGAATCCATCCCTGCAATCCGCTGCCGCACTCCAAGAACCTGGTGGACGAACATCACCGGAAACATGATGAAACCAGACCAGGAAAACACGAATCGCAAACTCATGACTATCTTGATTCCTGTGGATGGATCACCACAGGGGGACGAAGCCGTTCGAAGCCTCCAAGCCTTCTCTCCCCCCAATCGCGTACTTCTACTTCATTGTTTTTCCATTCCACAACTGGCGTATCCGGGGACGGGCATGAGTGTCGGTCGAGAGTTTGCGGAAGCTGCCGAGCAGGAGTTGCGAAAGGAGGGTTCCCGAATTCTCAAAAGAGCAGCTTCGCACCTCCCAGCGGTGTGTGGGGAGGTTTCCCAACATCTCGAAGTCGGCGACACCGCATCAGTCATTCTGTCAATGGCCCAAAAAGAATCCGTAGACCTGATACTCATCGGCTCCCGCGGGCTTGGGGTGATTCAAGAACACGTACTAGGAAGCGTTTCCCACCGAGTGGCAACCCATGCGCCTTGTCCCACACTCATTGTCAAATCTCCCTTGATGCCGCTCAACAACATCCTGCTTCCCATTGAGCATCCTCTGGATGCGGAATGGGTCATCGAATGGCTAGCGCAGAAACCCTTTCAAAGCACTCCCCATCTTTCCTTGTTGCATGTGATCCCATTTACCCAACCAGTGCTTCCGATTGGTGTCCTGTTACCTGACGCCTGGAAAAAAGAACTGCAGACAGGGAGTGCCCATTTCACACAAGAAGTCACCAACACCCTAACAAAACTCGGCTATCAAGCAGACCGCTTTGTCGAACCAGGGGCTCCCTCATCGATCATTCAAGAGCATATCGCACGCCTACAGCCACAATTGGTTCTCATGGGTACCTACAATCGCCCAGCACTTAACCGACTTGCTCATGGGAGTGTTTCCCATGCAACTGTTCACCATGCTTCTTGCTCAGTGCTTTTACTCAAAGGAAGATTTGATGTTCCTACAACCTGAACGGTTGGGATCCAACCAACCGATGAAATGCAACAAAGGGAAACCAACCGCATATGAATGAAACGGCACCAACATTTGGCATTCTTGTGGGAGGGGGGCCGGCCCCGGGAATCAATAGTGTTATTGAAGCGGCGACGATTCGAGGTCGCCTCTTTGGAGCGGAAGTACTCGGGATTGAGGACGGATTTAAGTGGTTGATGAAAGGGGACCTTACCCATACTCAACCCTTAACTCGTCAAAGGGTGAGTCACATTCATTTCCGAGGCGGTTCTATATTAGGCACTTCCCGAGCCAACCCTACTAAACAGGAACAAGATTTATTCACCACGTTTACCACCCTGCAAAAGATGGGAGTGACGGGACTCATCACAATTGGAGGCGATGATACGGCCTTTTCAGCCTTAAAGCTGGCGGAACTAGCCAAGGGGCGTCTCCAAGTGGTGCATGTCCCCAAGACCATCGACAACGATCTCTGTCTTCCACACGGCGTGCCCACTTTTGGCTTTCAAACTGCCCGACACATGGGCGTTGAACTGGTCAAAAATCTCATGATTGATGCCCATACCACCTCCCGGTGGTATTTTGTGGTCACGATGGGGCGCAAAGCCGGCCACCTGGCATTAGGCATCGGCAAAGCTGCAGGAGCCACACTCACGCTCATTCCCGAAGAATTCAAGGGTTCTACTTTGAAACTTCCCCACTTAACCAATATTCTCGCGGGCTCAATAGTCAAACGATTAGCCCAACATCGCTCAGACGGTGTGGCTATACTGGCAGAAGGGCTTTCAGAGTTTTTAGATCAGGAGGACCTGACATTGTTGGGCGGGGTTGAGCGGGATGAACATGGTAATATCCGGCTAGCAGAACTCGACATCGGAAAAGTATTAAAAGACACGGTCAGTCAGAAACTGAAGCACCATGGCGTCAACATTACCATAGTGTCCAAAAAAATCGGCTATGAACTTCGCTGTGCCGATCCCATTCCCTTCGACATGGAATACACCAGAGATTTGGGTTATTGCGCCGCGCAATATCTTTTGGATGGAGGAAAAGAAGCCATGGTCTCAGTGATTGATGGTCGCTTCACTCCCCTCCCCTTCAAAGACATGCTGGACCCCACAACTGGCCGAACCCGAGTGCGCATGGTCGATATCGAATCCGAATCCTATAAAATCGCACGAGCCTACATGGCCCGATTACAACCGGAAGATTTTGGAAATCCGGAAAGAATTTCTCAGTACGCGAAAATCCTCAATCTCCCCCCCGAACAATTCCAGAATTCGTTTAAAGGGGCCCTTTAGCCGCTGATTTCCATAAAAGTTTGCGGCATTTTCTTCTCCATGTTGTTCTGTCTTTCTTCGCATTGGCCATAGGAGATCGAAACCAAAATCGCAGACAAGAAGAATGAAGAGAATTGCAACGGGGCATGCTTTGGCAGTATATAAGCCAAGGATGTTTGTCTACTGGTGAGTTTCGTGTTTGTGCACCACTTCCGACATATCCATCGAAAATCCCCCTCCATCCGTTAGCACTCTTCACGCCTCCCCTTATTGGTTCGTCCATAATAGTCATTCCGTAAGTCTTCCAATGCAACTTCTACTTCCTGGTCTTCAATGCCCATATGAAGTAATGCCGCACGGGCTAGTTCTGCGCTGGCCTCAAGGGTCTCTGAAACGGTGAAGTGCGCCCCCAGGGCTTTAAGGTCCTGACACTTCATAATGTCATGCCCACGCGCAAAAACAGGAATGTCTGGAAAGGCAGAATGAAGAGAGGATACCACTCGCTCTGTCGCCTCCAGGTCATCAATGGAAACGATCACCAGGGGGGCATTGGCAACTCCGACCGCTCTTAGAACTTCGGGGCGTTGAGCATCGCCGAAATACACAGATTTCCCTTCTGCACGTTCACGATCCACAAGAGATGCATCGCTGTCGATGGCGACATACGGCACCTGCATGCACTCCATGATATAACCGATCCTATGACCCATTCGTCCAAACCCGGCAAGGATGACAGGCTTGGCATCTTGTTCTGTCCTGCCAATGTCAATAGCGGGTATTGTTGTGTTACTTTTACGAGGAACCGAAAATACCCTGTAAGCTAATTTCTCTAGCGCTGGGGTGGCCAGCATACTCAGCAGGACCACAATAAGAAGATGTTGGAATAAAATTTCCTCTATAAGCCCCATCCCTTTCGCTAAGGCGAATAGCACCAATGCGAATTCACCACTTTGAACTAAGAGTAAGGCTACCGAAATGGCTGCCTTTTCCTGTATGCCAAACAAGCGCGCCAAAGGCCAAAGAATGATGAACTTGACCGCCATTAACGCGATCACAACACCTAACAGTACAAGAGGATTATTTAAAAAGAGGTTGAGATTTAAGGACATCCCCATTGACATAAAAAACAACCCAAGCAACAAACCCCGAAAAGGCTGGATCTCGGCGATAATCTGGTGGCGATACGATGAATCGGCAATCAAAAGGCCCGCGATAAATGCCCCCATAGCCATTGATAGGCCAATACGCTCCATGACTTGTGCTGAGCCCAATACCAACAGTAAAGCCGATGCGGTAAATATTTCTTGGGAACCAAACCGGGCCAGTCTATTCAGTATGGGATTCAAAGCATATCGGGCTGCAATAACAATGAGTACTAGAATGATGAGCGCCTCACCTAATGCAAGAAAAACATCTTCTGCTATTGTTAACTCCGGTGCGGCCATTAATGACACAAAAGCCAGCAGAGGGACCACCGCCAGGTCTTGCAACAGTAATACGGCAACAGAGGGTCTTCCGTATTCTGAAGAAAGCATCTTCCTGTCCGTTAACAGTTGAAGGACAAACGCTGTGGAGGACAGGGCTAGCGCCGATCCAATTAAAAGCGAAATTTTCCACGAAGAATTAAGGATTTCATGAGCGATGATCGTTATCACACCCCCGGTTATGAGAACCTGAAGCGAGCCAAGTCCTAACACCAACCCCTTCATCTTCCATAGACGGGATGGGTTAATTTCTATCCCGATCACAAACAACAGGAGCACGACGCCCAACTCAGCAAGGTGCGCAATCTCATCGTAATTCTCGATATATCCCAGACCTGATGGTCCTAATACTACCCCCGCGACCAAAAACCCCGGTATGGCCCCAAGACCTAAGGATTGAAACAACGGGACAGCAATCACCGCCGCAGATAACAGAACGATCGCATCAGTCAAATATTCAATATTCACAGACAGATTCTCATCTCTTGCCTAACAGTATTTCAATACCCGGTCGGTTGCTCTCACCCATGGGCGCTCCTGTCTACAGTCGATCACCGTAGCACCCGGGAACCACTTCGTAAGAAAGGGCCACCCCCAATGGATCTCGTGCCGGTTGAGGGAAAGTCCTACAAACACGAAAAATAACGGTGCAAACAGATGGCCAATGGGCTTCATCTGATCCTGGGTGCGATGACTGAAACACCCATCGTGGGAAAATCTTTGCATCCTCCGTTTTATTTTCGTCCGGGTCAGCGTTTTGCGGTTTTACGTTGATGGGCATTTCGCACAATCACCACGGAACACGGCGCATGACAAGTCACTTTATGGGACACACTTCCCAAAAGGAAGCGCCGCAGCCCTGTTAATCCCCTTGATCCCACCCGAGATCCGCTTGGATCCGTTTGGTCGCTTTGAGAATCTCTTCGGCTTCGTGACCAAAAGCAAGATTCTCCACAATCTTGAGTCCTGGGCGATTCAGGGCCTTTCGGGTGGTCTCCAACAGTTTCGCACCTTCTCGGCCACGGACTTCCAAAAGGTCTTCCGCTAATTTCCTAAATGTGGCAGGCTGAATGCCGTCTGTGGTGACAAGTTGTGCTGTTTGATGAACCTTTTTCCTAAGAATATGCAGAAGGGTCAGCACCGTTGAAGGGGGAAAGCCTAACCTTTTTAAAAACTCGATGGCTTCTTGGGCATCAGGCGAGCCATCAGTGG
This sequence comes from uncultured bacterium, assembly GCA_965370985.1. GTDB lineage: Bacteria > Nitrospirota > Nitrospiria > Nitrospirales > UBA8639 > Nitrospira_E. The sequence continues at coordinate 5,207 of CBDUWS010000033.1, read as the reverse complement.
CAACCAGAATACTCATACCTTCCATGGATTTTTTTGGCCGAGTCTTCCCCCGCACCATCAACATCGAACACTTATGAGGCCTCCGCTTGTCAAGGCACAAAGCGATCCTGATAACGAAACATTTCGTCAGCTCAGAGACAAATGATGGTCTTGTAGCTTAGACAACACGTGGGACCTTCCCGTGTCAGGGTTCCGTTGAGGTGAATCGTTCACGGCGGCTCACTGCCACATCGGAGACGAACATGGCGCCGGAATGGCGATTGAAGAGGGGACCCAGACCGGCAAGAATCGGTTCGACCATTTCCTCTGGCACCACCGTGAAAACCAAGACTTGGCTGGCGGTATCATTAAACATGAAATGGCCTTCATGAAAACCATGTTGGCCTTTTCCAGAAATGTTGCTGATAACAGTGTAGCCGGTAGCCCCCACTTTTTCCAACAAATCGCCGACGAATGCCATGTGTGTGCCCTCAATGATGATTTTAATTTCTTTCATGGGATGAAGAGTTAAACCGCTCATGGGCCCGTGCTCCTTTCAATGAGTATCAGAATTATGAATTGAAATCGATAGGTTCGAGTACCCACTCCTGCTTGGGGAGATACCGATAAAAGACTCCTTCGTCCGGCTCCAGAGCCACAAGATGGACCCAACGCCCATCAAAAAAACGTTGCAGGATATGGTTCTTCCGGATCAGCATGGTGAGGCGTTCACGAGGGGTTTCAACAATATACAGCGGGCGCATGGGTTCATGATACGGGCGCTCACCATCCATCACGGTTTGCCAAGCGAGCCCAACGCGCAGATCACTCTGCGTGCCAAACATCACGCCGATACGGCTGGCGATGTTATGGTACATTTTGCTCCCACTCCCATAGACCTCGGGATCCACCGTGGAAAAGTAATGTTCCATACTGATCCATTGAATCACCACTCCCGGGGCAGTCAGAATAACTTGCAAAAATTTTCCTGTGGGATCACCCCTGTAATCATACGAGTGCAAAAAAGTCCGTCCTTGAAGATTCAGCCCCTTGGTGAGACGGCGGCCGCCAACGATAAAGGCGGCATTGCCGGACAGTCCCCATTCCGGGCGCACTTGAGACCAATCAAGGCTGCGTTGCTTGACTTCAGATGCGGCCTCATCTAATGAGAGCGAACCCTTAACATCCGGAAACCGGGCGCATCGTTCCTGGCTGTTCTGCTGCCCGGCTTCTTTCAAATCGGCCAACAAGCGAGACACATCTTTTCGATGTGTGGAGGGCACGTCTTCCAGATCGAATATTTGCACCTCATCCGTCGTGGTATCGACTTGACCGGCGATAAAATGGGTGTCTGGCGGAATCTGAATGCCGTGCTTAGCCAATTGTTCGCGAATCTGTGCTTTATTCCCCATGGTCGTCATGACGCGGGCATTGGGCATTCCGTGATTGCCCCCGCAGGCTCCACAGTCAAGAGCGGATTCAAAGGGGTTATTCTCCGATGTACTGCCGTGGGCGCAAAGAAATACGAGGCGTGCAAAACCGCTGGTCAGCCCCATGAGGCGCAAGTTGGTCTCCACAAAAGTGGCTTGTTCGTCCAGGGTAAAGCCGGCCTTGGTTATCCGATCCAAACGGGTTCGCGCCCGGCGAGCGTTTATCTCATTCTGAGTGCGTAAGTCGAACAGGAAGGCTTCGCCTGCCTCCACTGTCATACCCAATTGCCGAGCCTCTTCACCTAATAACCCACCATCACCATCTTCATCCAACGCCCGCTGACGTAAAACCTCGACCAGGTCTGGCGAGACGTGTGCGCCATGACGACCAAGCCGCTCCCTCAAGACGCGATGGATAATCGCACGCTGTTCCGCTGCCACCATTTCATGGGCCTCATCTTTCGTGAGCTTATCCACGGTTAAGGAGGTGGCTATGGGTGGAGCCAACATGCGCCGAAACCAGTCCAGGGCTTTTCGATATCCGATGGGGAACAGAGTTTTTCCCAGAAAGGGCAGGCTGAAAAACCACCCGACCGTCTCGACCATGACATAGGGCGTAATGACATTTTCCTTAAGATCGTGAAACAGCGTATGTCCGGCCTTTGTCAATTCAAGTCCGGCAAGATGTTCCTTCGCTTTGTGACTACTATAGGTTCTCTGAACTTCCCGAATCACATGCTTAGGTTTGAGAAGAACCGGGCACTGGTCGGTTTCCGTTTCACCGCCAAAGGCACGAAAGCGTAACGGGATGCCAAAAAAGCCGGCAAAGCCCAAGGTTTCGTACCCACCGACGTGCTCAAGATGACGCCGAAACCCTTCTGAACGGACGTCAATACAGAAGACGGCTTGGGCTGCAGGACGAGGTTCAGAATGATCACCCTGGTCAGGCTTTTCGGCTTGAACCTTGGGAACATTTGGCGTGAGTTGTTCAAGCAGGCCTGCTCGATAGCCGGCCTCGAATGCTTCCAGCCAACGCGGCCCGTGCTGGGTCTCTGGAAAACCATCCAGCCACTCCAGCAAAATTCGTATATCCTCCGTAGCACAATCCCTGAGAACTTCCGGATTCATCTTAAGGGCCTTCGCCAAGACCACCACGCGCCCGGCAGCGGAGCGCCGCATTTCATCGTGATAGCGCTCCTGAGAGTCAGTGAGATACCGTTCGCCAAGGGAATCCCACGCATCGCGGTCACGGTTTTTGTGCCCTCCAAATCGCAATTGGTCCACCTGGCGCGCGTATCGTGATGGCAAACGTCCGGCGACTCGTTCACGCCGGATGAAATAGGCATGGGAATGCTCGTGCATAAAGGTGGTCATGCCCCCGTATTCACCGGGAAGGGCTAACTCCTCCCCACAAGCCGCAGCCACCAGCTCCTGCTCATACCACAGCCGGATCGCCAGATATTTTACCAGGCTGGCGGGATAGGCTTGTTGCCACTCATAGGCCGTCTCTTCGGATCGCCATTTGATAAAGCCGGCCCAGCCCGGCAAGGCGCCTAGTTGCAGTGACATATAATCCGGCCAGAGGATCTTAGGGATGCCCAAATTTTCCAAGCAAGCCAGGAGGAGGTCCTCGGGACGCTCGGGAAGATCCTCAAGTTTTTGTCGCCAGCCCGGAATTCCAAGGAACGCACCATTGAACTCTTGTTGCGCCAAGATCTTCCAGGCGTCGTACATGGTCTTGTCCCGCATCGGCATGGACCACGTGGCATGTCCTTCATCAAAAAAAGCCCCGCACCACTTGATCAATTCCCCATTGATCAGCTCTGCGATCTTGGTCCCGAGAACCGAGTCGCACCAGCCGCTCAATGTCACGCAATGGACAAGAGCCTTTCTATCTTCCTGTACGGCGGTTTGAGCTCTGGTATCAGACTTTTGAGGGTGCACCACATTCTGCAATTGGTCCGCGAGCGCCTCCACAATCGCCATCTCGGATGGGTCGTCCAAGACTAGCCCCGTGGAGCTAGTTGACGAAGTCGTGATACCCTGAAGCAGATGGACTCGGAGTACATCAAAGTGGGTAATACAACGCTCCCCAATTGTGACAGATTTATCCTGCACCAAGGGCTTGAGTGCAGCATCGATATGTTCCAGCCGAATCCGTCCTGCCTGGAAATAATCTCGAAATCGTTGGGTGGATAAATACGGTTTTCCTCCCAAAAATCGCTGACCCTGTAGGACGGCTGCCTCAAAATCCAGATACTCCATGCCATGGAGGATATTGTGGTGAATAAACGTGCGCATGGGCCAGAAATGGGCGATGACCTCACCGGCCAGGTTGACGAATGAGCGCAATTCCATACGCTGGGTATCGGTGTACCGGATTTTCTCTAGGGTTTCCATGTTTCGACCTCCTCAACATGAAAGGACAGGACCGGCGAGTTGGTGGACTCGACCAAATCAGAAGGAACCAATCCGGCAAGCATCAACACCAGCACCATCAGAATCAGGGGCAACAGTTCACCAGGGGCCAAGTCCCGGTGGGAAAACACGGGGACCAAGGGGCGGCTAAAGAGGACTTGGTGTATGAGCCGTGGGTACAGCCACGACATCATGAACCAGATTGTTAGAATGACCGGTATACTCCAGAGAAAACCCGTGGAGAGGTGAAGCATCATCTCGAAAAAGGCGGAAAAGACGGCGAACAAGGGAAGCCCCATTGCCGCCGTAATCAGCACCACCAGGATGGTGGCAAAGCGCGGCATGGAAAGCGCCACACCGTTCAGCTTGTCCATATCTAAGTGGCCGAAGCGTGTGTGCAAATGATGTCCGGCCAGATACAAGCCGCTTGTGACCAAAGCCAGCGCGCTGAAATACATGACCACATGCGGCGTCGTGGCTCCGTTGACGGCTAGATACCACCAGACAATGCCCATCTGGGCTAGGTAGGCGTAGGCCAGCAAATGCCCCATGCGAAATTGCACGAGTGCCTTCAACGCTCCATACAAGGCGCCGAGCAGCGCTACCACAAGGATACCGTTCATGAGCCAGTCAGGCAGATTGGGAATCAAGACGGCCACCCCTGAAAACCCCAGGCTCGGCAGGAGCACCACGAGAAAGGCAGGCAGACTCCCGGGCAAATTGTTCAGAGTCGTAACGAATGCTCCATGGAACGGAAAGAGTGGAAAGGCCACCGCGAAAGCCACCACCAACACCAAGGCGGCCATGGGGCCGGAGGCCACAACCGAAACCGCAAGACACGTAAGGCCAAGACCATACAGCCCCAGAGCCCCCCAACACCTCTCACCAGACAGGCTCCCATAATAGAACAGTGCCAAGCCGACCAGCACAAAAATTTCCCCCAGGTAGGATGTCCGTGCCCCTCCCTCACTGGTCATGAACCCCAACCCCAGTCCTACAAGAACCAACGTGAGGAACAGAACCGCCGGGGTATCCTTCTGCTGATTGTGGCCAAGGACGGTGAGAAAGGCTGCCAGGGCGATCAGCGCCATCAGAATGCTCGATGTTGGATCGGCCGATGATGGTCCTGAATACACTGTGAGAAATAGTCCGGTTACTGCAAGAAACACCAGGGTCCAGGCTTGAAATATGCGGGGCCACTTCCATAAGGCCAGCCCCAGCAATGCTCCAAATATGGGGATTGCCACGAGAGTCAGAGACGAGGTAAACCAGGTTTCTATCATGTGCAGAATCCTTACAATCGTGCGTCGAGTCGCTGAGCCATGCGGATGATGCCTTGGCTGAATTTCAGGTACAGGGCATCGATCCAGAGGCGGTTCA
>CBDUWS010000032.1:0-10475 GCA_965370985.1 uncultured bacterium | reverse complement strand
ACGCCAATCTTGGCTCCTTGGAAGTTAGTCAGTCGAGAGTTTCAACCGCATGACTCCGTGATTGATGTGGCTGGGGTTCAAATCGGTGGCCCTAAAATTGCGGTGATGGCCGGTCCTTGCGCCGTGGAAAAATTAGAGATTACCGTCGGCATTGCGAAGGAAGTGGCCAATGCCGGTGCCACTATTCTACGAGGAGGCGCATATAAGCCGCGATCTTCGCCCTATTCGTTTCAGGGCTTGGGTCAGGAAGGATTGGGTTTCTTGACCGAAGCGCGAAAACAAACTGGTCTGCCAGTTGTGAGTGAAATTCTTGATCCCCGCGATCTGGAGTACTTTCTGGAACATGCAGATATTATTCAAATTGGTGCCCGCAATATGCAGAATTTTGAATTGCTAAAAGAAGTTGGGGCCTATGATAAGCCGGTGTTATTAAAGCGCGGTATGTCGGCCACGATAAAAGAATTTCTCTTGTCTGCGGAATATATTATGTCTCGTGGCAATCGCAATGTGATGTTGTGTGAGCGCGGGATTCGAACGTTTGAGACACAGTATCGCAATACACTTGATCTCGCCGCGGTGCCGACTTTAAAGGAGATGTCGCACTTGCCGGTTATCGTGGATCCGAGTCACGCCACAGGAAATTGGAAACTTGTTGCACCGATGGCCAGGGCCGCAATTGCAGCTGGTGCCGACGGTTTGTTGATTGAAGTGCATTCCAATCCGGAATGTGCTTTGTGCGATGGAGAAGAATCCCTTAAGCCGAGTCGGTTTCAAACCTTAATGCATGACCTTAAAAAGGTGGCTCAGGCTGTTGGCCGCGAACTCTGATTGCCCCCCCACCCGTTTCCAACATCTTTATCTTTTTTCTCATGGCCGGTTCCCTTTCAAAATACCTGTTTCAACAAGTCACCATCATTGGTGTGGGATTGTTGGGTGGATCGCTCGGTCTCGTGTTAAAAGAGCAAGGGTTGGCCAAAACTGTTGTTGGGATAGGGCGCCGACAAGTGAATCTCGAATTGGCGGTGCAGGTTGGGGCTATCGATCGATTTGCTTCAGAACCGCATGAGGCGGTGCGAGATTCAGATTTAATTGTCTTGGCCACGCCGGTTGATACCTATGTTTCACATGTGCAGCGGTGGGGGCAGCATGTGCCTTCTGGCACAATTGTCAGTGATGTGGGCAGCGTAAAAGGCCAGTTGGTCTTTGATGTGGAGGCAGCCCTTCCATCGACTGCATTTTTTGTTGGGGCACACCCCATTGCCGGAAAAGAAAAATCGGGTGTGGCTCATGCCACATCTAAGTTGTTTGATGGGATGCGTTGCATTATGACCCCTACTTCGCACACGAATGCTGATGCTCTGGCAAAAATTCGTTGTTTGTGGGAAAAAGCAGGATCCACGGTCTTGTCGATGGATCCCATGGTCCATGATTGGGTACTAGGGGCTGTGAGCCATCTTCCCCATATCGCGGCGTTTTCACTTATGCATGCGTTGCAGGATTTACAAGAGAAAACCCCGGAGGCTTTGAGTCTATTGGATTTCTCTGGTGGAGGGTTGCGCGATACGACTCGCATTGCGGCGAGTTCCCCTGAGATGTGGCGGGATATTTGTTTAGCCAATCGTGAAAATTTGTTGATCATGGTTGAGCAATACATCACACAACTTCAAGCCTTTAAGCAGCTCTTAAATGATCAAGATGGGTCAGGCCTTACCCAAAATATCGAACAAGCAAAAATATTACGGGAAGGATTGCCATGAGCCAGCTATCGATTGCACCGGCCACCCGTCCCCTTCGTGGGACGGTTACAGTGCCCGGTGATAAATCTATCACCCACCGGGCCCTAATCCTTGGTGCGTTGGCTCAAGGCCAAACTCGCGTTACAGGGTATTCCCGGGGGGATGATTGCTTGAATACTCTTCGTGCTGTTCGAGGGTTGGGGGTCGAGGTTCAGGAAATTCCTGAAGGGGTACAAGTAACCGGCAAGGGTTTGTGGGGCTTAACGGAACCCTCCAACGTGTTGGATTGTGGGAATTCAGGAACTGGACTGCGTCTATTGGCGGGAGTTCTCGCAGGGCAAGAGTTCTTTTCGGTGCTTACCGGAGATGCGTCGTTGAGAAGCCGGCCTATGGGTCGGGTTGTGAAGCCGTTGCGACAGATGGGAGCGACTATTACAGGTAGACAAGGAGGGGATTTGGCACCATTAGCTATACAGGGAGGGGCGCTAAAGTCGGTGATGTATGAGTCTCCCGTAGCCAGTGCTCAGATTAAATCCTGCGTGTTGCTTGCAGGACTCTTTACGGAGGGTACGACAACAGTCAAAGAACCGATGAAATCGCGGGATCATACGGAACGGATGCTGGGGTATTTGGGAATTCCCTTGCGTGTCGATGGCTGTACCGTTCATGTGGAGGGTCGACAGTCTTTTGAAGGGAAGCCCATCGCCGTGCCTGGCGATATTTCCGCAGCAGCATTTTTTCTTGTTGCCGCTTCCATTGTTCCGAACTCGGAAGTCCTGCTCACCGGAATAGGGTTGAATCCTGAACGGACCGGAATTCTCGATGTCCTTTCAATGATGGGAGCGGACATTGCCATTCTCAACGAACGGGAGGAGTCAGGTGAGCCGGTCGGCGATCTGCGTGCTCGCGCAACACGGCTGACCGGAACCACAATGGGGCCGGAGCTGATTCCTAAGACCATTGATGAATTACCCATTCTTTGTGTGGCGGCGGCCTTGGCGGACGGGGAAACACGTATTACCGGAGCTCAGGAATTGCGAGTCAAGGAGACGGATCGTATTCATGCCATGGCCGTGGAATTGGCTAGGATTGGGGTTGTGTTGGAAGAACAGCCGGATGGTTTGGTGATTCAGGGAGGCTCAACTCTGCGAGGAGCGGTGTGTCAGAGTTATGGCGATCATCGGGTTGTGATGTCATTAGCCATTGCGGGCTTGGTTGCGAAGGAACCGATTCTGATTGAGGATGTGGATTGTGTCGAGACCTCATTTCCGGGGTTTCAAGGTAAGCTATTGGATTTATTGACAAATTCTAAGTGACGTTTATAATAGACTTGAAATTTTTTGTGATGAGGAGAAGAAGCCCGTTCCACCCCGTCGATTAGTGATTACCATTGACGGTCCAGCTGGGGTTGGAAAGAGTACGGTTTCCAAGTGCTTGGCGGGTCGTCTTCACTATGGGTATCTGGATACCGGAGCCCTCTATCGGACCCTGGCCTGGAAAGTTCAGCAAGAGCAACTGGAACCCAGCAATCTTTCTCATATTGAATCACTCCTTTCTCGCACGAGTCTACAACTGATCGCTGACCAAAATGGTTTTTCCATCAAAATAGATGGACAATCTGTTATTGAAAAAGAGCTTCGTACGCCTGTCATTAGTCAATTGGCTTCTTCGATAGCAGTGTTGCCAATAGTACGAGAATGGTTGCTACCTGTTCAGCAAGCGGTTGGGATAGCCGGTGGTGTGGTTGCCGAAGGGCGAGATATGGGGACGCGGGTGTTTCCGAATGCGGATGTGAAGTTTTTTTTGGAGGCTGATGTCAATGTGCGTGCTCGCCGTCGCCAGCAAGAGCTGGCCGGGAAGGGACAACCTGTTCATCTGGAAAAGGTACGAGACGAGATGGTGATGAGAGATACCCGTGACCGTACCCGAGCACTTGATCCTTTGCGTCCGGCTTCTGAGGCAATCATGATCGAGACCTCGCAACAGTCAATTGAAGATATTGTCAGTCACATGATGGGTATGATTGCGGATCGTTTGTGAGCGGAGTGATCTATTGGGTTCTCTGGGGCTTTTTTAGGTTGCTGGGTGGTCTGTTATTGAGTTTTCGAACTGATGGCGAGCATTTATTCCCCAAAAACGGGGGGGTGATTGTCGCGGCTAATCATGCCAGTTATTTTGATATTCCGTTGTTAGGTTGTGCCATCCGGCGGCGGGTGGTTTTTTTAGGGAGAGCGAACTTATTTCCCAATCGATTGTTGAATTGGGTCTTTCAAAGCTTGGGATGGATTCCGTTGAAGACGCATCGGCTGGATCGCCAAGCTTTTGGAGTAGCATTGGAACATTTAAAGTCTGGAACACCCGTAGTGATTTTCCCTGAGGGAACCAGGACCGAAGATGGGCACTTGCAACCGGGGAGACCTGGAATCGGATATTTGGTTGAAGAATCACAATGCCAGGTGATTCCTGCGTATATTTCTGGTACCTTTAAGGTTCTGCCCATGAAGGCCAAGTGGCCAAGACTGGTTCCTGTGTCTGTTTCCTTTGGGAAATCAATACGATTCTCAAAAAATGAAGCGACAAATAAGAAACAGGAGTATGAGCAAATTGGTCGGATAGTCATGGAGCATATTGCTCAAGTGGGAGGCATATCCTCTCCATACCATGACCGGGCATAAGCCAGGAATGAGTCAAGAAGATTGCTGATGTTTTCATTATTTACCATTTAACCTGTGTATGTATCGTTGGAGGGATGAAGCCGGATGAATATGCTTTCCACAGAACCTGAAAAAATTGATCGAGAAACGCTAGCGGCGTTGTATGACGAAACGTTTAAAAATATTGAAGAGGGGACGATTACGGAGGGTCGGGTCATAGATATCCAGCGAGATCGTGTCGTGGTGGATATTGGATATAAGTCTGAAGGAATGATCCCGGTTGATCAATTTTCCCAAGAAGAACTGGAGACCTTGGCCGTCAATGATCCGGTGCAGGTCTATATTGAGCAATGTGAGGATTCAGACGGAAATTTGATGCTTTCCAAAGAGAAAGCCGACAAAATGAAAGTATGGGAGGACTTAGAAGTTTCCTATAATGAAGAGACACAGGTTCAAGGTAAGGTTATTTCTCGCATTAAAGGTGGCATGATTGTCGATATCGGCGTCAAAGCCTTTTTGCCTGGATCACAAATTGATTTGACTCCGGTACGAGATTTGGATGGTCTTGTTGGGAAAACCTACAATTTTAAGATTATTAAGATTAATCATCGTCGTGGCAATGTGGTGGTCTCGCGTCGAGCGCTTCTTGAGGAAACTCGTGATAAACGAAGACAGGCCACTTTATCGACCTTATCTGAAGGGCAGCTTATCGAAGGTACGGTAAAGAATATTACGGACTATGGGGCATTTTTAGACTTGGGTGGCATTGATGGGTTGTTACACATTACCGATATCTCCTGGGGCCGGGTTGGTCATCCTTCCGATATGTTCTCCATTGGAGATCGGGTCCAGGTCTTGGTCCTGAAGTATGACAGGGAAACAGGTCGGATTTCTTTAGGTGTGAAACAAAAGTCAGCCGATCCCTGGACGAAAGTCGAAGAAAAATATCCCGGACGAAGTCGGGTCAAGGGCAAAGTGGTGAGCCTGACGGATTATGGGGCATTTGTGGAGCTTGAGCCGGGGGTAGAGGGATTGGTGCATGTTTCCGAGATGTCCTGGACACATGAGGTTCGGCATCCCTCCAAGGTGGTCTCTGTGGGTGATGAGATCGAAGCGCAAGTGCTCCATGTTGATCAACATAGCCGGAAAATATCATTGGGGATGAAGCAAACTGCTCCCAATCCGTGGGACATTATTGAAGAGAAATACCCTGAGGGTACCCAGATCGAAGGCAAAGTGAAAAGTGTGACCGACTTTGGGGCATTCGTGGGGTTGGATGAAGGGGTAGATGGGTTGATCCATATTTCGGACATGTCTTGGATCAAACATATCAAGCATCCTTCTGAATTGTTTAAGAAGGGGCAGTCCGTGAATGCGGTCATTCTTAAGATCGATAAAGATAAAGAGCGATTATCCCTTGGCTATAAGCAATTGATTCCCGATCCTTGGGTGAGCGAAATTCCTCAACGATATCATGTCGGTGATAATGCGACCGGTCACGTGTCAAAGGCTGCTGATTTTGGAGTATTTGTTGAATTGGAAGGCGGGGTGGAAGGTTTAATTCATGTCAGTGAGATCGGGCCAGAGATGCAGGAGAATCTGGAGGAAAAGTTTGCGATTGGGCAGGAAATCGTGGCAAAAATTGTCAAGGTGGATTGTGAAGATCGAAAAATTGCGCTTAGTCTTTGGGAGTATTTAAAGGATGTGGAGCAGAACGAAGTAGAGCAATTTAATAGTAGCCAGGGAGCTGTCGATCAAAGCCTGGGTCGTGTGGCTCAGACCTCTGAGCAAGGAGAAGGAGACGAGTCGGAATCCAATGGTTGAGGAGAACCTACGCGTTTTGAACCGAAGGTGGGTAGCCTGATGAATGACAGGTATCCGAGATGGAAGCGTGTGTTCTGGATGCTTCTTGCAGGCTTGGTGCTATTTGGTGTCGGCAAATCTATCTTGCCCGAACTGTTAGAGGCAGGAAAAGAGGGGGTAGCCATTGTCCGAGTTGAAGGCCCTATTCTTGATTCCTATCAAACGGTTGAAGAATTACAAACATTTGCCGATGATCCGCTGGTTAAGGCGATTGTGATCAGAATTGATAGCCCTGGTGGAGGAGTGGTGCCTTCGCAAGAAATTTATAATGCCGTCAAGCGAGTCAGAAAAGAGCACAACAAAACGGTGGTGGCTTCGATGGGGACGGTTGCAGCCTCTGGGGGGTATTACATTGCCGTCGCCACTGATAGGATTCTAGCAAATCCAGGTACGTTAACCGGAAGTATTGGCGTTATTATGCAGATGGCCAATTTTCAAGAATTATTAGAGAAAATTGGTGTAAAAAGCGTAGTGATCAAAACTGGGAAGTTTAAGGATCTTGGGTCGCCATTTCGTCCAATGATGGAAGAAGAGCGGCAATTGTTGGAAGGCGTTATGAATGATACGCTGAGTCAGTTTATTGAAGCGGTCGCAGATGGTCGGTCAATGGATGCTGCTGAAGTCGAACAGCTGGCCGATGGACGAGTGTTCACGGGCCGACAAGCCAAATCAGTGTTGTTGATTGATGAGATTGGTGATTTACACGATGCGATAAAGTTAGCAGGTGAGTTGGGCGGGATTGAAGGTACTCCTCGAGTGTTGGAGACCACGAAACCATTTTCTTTTCAAGAATTCCTTGAAAGTACGTTTTTAGGCGGCCTCCGTAGTTTGGCGCCTTCACGGTTTTCGTCTCCATTGCTCTATCTATGGGTGGCATAGTCAAGACAAGGAGGATTGGATGACAAAAGCGGATCTCATCGAGAAGTTGGCGGAAAAGGCTCCCCAATTAAGTCGACGACAAGCCGAGCTGGTGGTCAACACCATTTTTGATTCAATCCGGGACTCTTTGAAGCGTGGCGAAAAGACCGAAATTCGAGGCTTTGGGAGTTTCCGTCTCCGTCATCGACAAACAAAAGAGGGGCGTAATCCCAAAACTGGAGAATCGGTCTCGGTTCCTGAAAAACGTATGCCATTTTTTAAAGCGGGCAAAGAAATTAAAGAATTACTCAACCCTGAAGAAAACGCGGCATCTTAATGTCGATCTCTGATCCATCTCCGACAATGCAAGACATGCCCTGGTCTGAAGAGGCGCTGACTCGACTCGAACGTGCCCCTAGCTTTTTGAGGGGAATGGTCCGTCGGTTGGCTGATAAAAAAGCCAAAGAACTCGGCTATGCTGAGATCACGGTTGATATTTTGGAACAATTCAAAAACCAAATGATGGGTCAAATGGGTGGTGAAGTGGGGATGTCTCAGGCAGCCGAAGATATGGCTGCGGGCAAGCTGCCTTGGACCGCCGAAGCCCGCAAGCGATTAGAGTCCATTCCTGAATTCATGCGGAGCATGATTGCCAATATTGCCGAAGATGTGGCTAAGGAGCGAGGCCATATGGAGGTCAATGTCGAATTATTTGAAAAGGTCGAAGCCTTGGGTGATCTGCACGAGCAAGTGGGCCTTCCCTTAGAATGGACAGAAGAAGCGTTGGTGCTGTTGCAACAAAAAATAGAACATTCCCCGCCAATGGCGAAGGAATTTGTGTCAGATATGTTGAAGCATGACGCCGAGGATCTTGCGCGTGAGCAGGGGATTGCCCGCATTGATGCGGAATCCTTACTCCGTCTTTGGGAAGCGCCGCAATCACAGGTGGCCTGGACGGATGAGGCGTGGAAACGTCTTCAGACCTCTCCCGATTTTGTCCGGAGCGGAATTCGGAAAGCTGCCGAGCGTCGGGCACGGAAGCTGGGGCTTCAAGAAATTGATTCAGAACATTTGACGGTATTTCGAAACGAAGCCATGATGAAAGCCGTCAAACGCATTAGAGCCTTTGGGTACAAAGAGCTGACGTTTGATGCCTTTGATGACGCTCTTGGTAAAGTCAAACGATTAAAGAACAATGAGCAAGCTGAACATCGCTTAGAAGAAATACGAGATTATATGAAAACCAAACCTGATGTCGGGGTGCTCGGCGAGGAACTGATGGGGCGCTTCCGAAGCTATTTAAAAGGGGAGGGGAAATTATAGGACCCCATTTTCACAACCTTTTCCTCTCTCCACGTCGATTCGCCCTATTTCCTCTCATTTTCCACTTTCTGTCCCATCGCCCCTTCCTTTGCTAATTGATCAACAATCTCGTTTTCGGGATTCCCCGAATGGGCTTTGACTTTGCTCCAATGAATGGTGATGCCTGATGCGTTCACCGTTTGGGCATACAATTGCGTGAAGGGCAATTTCGCTCGCCAGGCTCCTGTGGCCCAGCTTTCCAACCCTTGATAATCAAAATAGAGCGTCACCTCCGCAATCCCCTGTGCCTGACACCATTCCAGGGCTTTCATGATACCGAAAATTTCTCCTGCGACGTTTCGATGCTCAACGGCTTCAGGAGGAATATCGTTGCCCTTGTCACGGTAGACTTCTTCACCATCCTGTTTGACGAGCAACCCCCATCCAATATGGAGGGAACCATCTTCTTGGGGAAAACAGGATCCGTCTACCCAAATAGCAGTTTGAGAATCGGATGATAATTCAAATGTTTCTGTTGTCTTGTTGAGGGGTTTTTCAGCGGGGGAGAGGAAGGAAAAGGCTTCTTCTCTTGTAGGAAAGGCTTTATATTCAGCGCCGGGGAATTTGTACACTTGTTTCCGGCAGGCGTCCCAACTGTCAAACACTCCGGTATTACGGCCTCGACGTACCGCATAAAACTTCATAGACAATCACATGCGGGTGTTTTCATCCCATACCATTTTTTCTTCATCGAGTTCATTGATTTTGTAACATCTTAATTTTGGCTTTGGCGATGGCCACTTTAGCGGTTTCGTCAGGATTGTCTTCTGCTAACACGACAAAGGTTTCGTATTCTTGAATGGCCCGTTTAGGGTTAATCGATTCAAAAACTCCGGCCAAATTGAATCGGGCTTGGGAGTAAGCGGGTTGCAGGGCTAGAGCTTGTTCATAAGCTTGAATCCCTGCTGGAATTTTATCCAGTTTGACCAACACCGTCCCATAACTGTTCAGGATATTAGACGCATGGGGCTGAATGGCCAAGGCTTTTTCAATGGAAGCCTTGGCTTCTGGAAATTTGTTGAGATGAATCAATGCAAGCCCAAGACGATGATGCGCTTCGGCGAGTTGCTTGGTCTCGGAGAGTCCATAGTGAATGGCTTTCTGGTAGGCATCCTGTGCGATGTCAGGATGTTTCGTTCCGCAGGAGCCAAATAATGCAATCTCACCTCTGGCAAATTGTTGCAAGCCTAAAAAGTCTTGGTCGTTTTGTCCATGGGTTGTTGTCGGGGAGGTTTTCCCCTCACGAGGAGTAGAGGACGTTTTTAGATACGAAAGGAATTTGGGATGGCTCCCGTCCAAAAGTGATTCGTAGGGGTCTAGGACAAACACGGCCATAATCAGTTGGTCATCTTGCCCCGGCCGATGCCGAAGATAATATTGATGGGTGGTCGTGGCTTTTCCGGTACGGTACAACGTGGCTGAGTCGGGGACTTGTCCATCAAGGAGCTGAGAAGAGGTAAGATAAAAATCACGGGCTGGGGGTAATTGCGAAAGTGTCTTTCGAAGTGTGGGATAGTCATCCAAGGATAACCCATCTGGAAAGACGGTGATCACTCCAACGAGTGTCTGATCTTCATTGAAGACCACCCATTGGCCTTGTTTATTGGGGTGGGCAATTTCTTGAAAATGCTCGCTTCCATTTCCCCAAGGGGTTTTCTGACTTCCTGGCTTTAACCAACGGGCTCTGGCCTCGGTCTCGGTCTGACAAAGGTAAGCCTGTCCTAACAGGTTAAGATCACTGGCGGAGGGAGGCAAGGATGACGGTGGCGGACCGCTCGAACAATGGGTAAGAAAGCAGAGGGAAAAAAGTCCGACAATGCTTTTCCATCGGCGCAAGCTCATTTTTGAATGTGGGAGGTTCTGGATAGGTCTCGCGCTCATGGCGAATTCGCTATCGTCGTTGACCTGGGTTAGAAGAAAATAAAAACGGAGGAATGAAGGGCTGCATGGTGGGCGATACTGGGATCGAACCAGTGACCTCTGCCGTGTGAAGGCAGCGCTC
>CBDUWS010000031.1:0-10551 GCA_965370985.1 uncultured bacterium | reverse complement strand
AGCTGAGGAGCTGTGCCGCATGACACAATCAGAAGTGGAATGCCTAACACACACGTGCGGATGCGACCCAGCCAAAGAGGAAAAGCGCTCTTAGAATCTACCAAACGAGTTTGTCGCGTGGAAGAATCCATCACGTTATGCCATTTCCAAAAACATCATTGTTTACACTATACCAAATACTATCTGATACTATCTGGCTAAATTATTAAATTTTGCATAGCTGTCATGAAATTGAAGCGAAACTTCTCCAATAGGGCCATTGCGATGCTTTCGAATAAGAATTTTCGCGATACCTTTTTCCTCCGTATCCGGATCATACACCTCTTCTCGATAAATAAACATGACAATATCAGCATCTTGTTCAATGGCACCAGACTCCCGAAGATCCGCCAAAACCGGGATTGGAGGCTTCCGATTTTCTACAGCCCGGCTCAACTGGGAGAGTGCCACCACGGGAATATTCAGTTCTTTAGCCAGGCCTTTTAAGGCTCGGGAAATATCAGAGATTTCCTGTTGTCGTGATTCAGAATTTCCCCGCCCTTCCATCAATTGCAAATAATCAATAATAAGAAGATCCAGTCCATGTTCCGCCTTGAGACGTCGAGCCTTTCCTCGCATTTGCTGGACGCTGAGATTTCCCGAATCATCGATAAAGATCTTGGCATCTTGTAATTGACTGGCAGCACCCGTGAGAGCTTCCCAATCAGGCCCCTTTAATTGCCCGGTTCTGACGGCATGAGAATCCAGATGCGCCTGGGAACTGAGCATGCGTAAGACGAGCTGGGCTCGAGACATTTCCAAGCTGAAAATCCCGACAACCGCGTTAGCATGAATGGCGGCATGTTCAGCCATACCCAAAGCCAAACTCGTCTTCCCCATACTCGGTCGACCCGCAATGATAATTAAGTCAGAGGGTTGTAGGCCTGCGGTATAATTATCAATATCAAAGCCCGTTGGCACTCCAGTAATTTTTTCTTGGCGACTATATAATCGATCAACAATCTCAATACTTTCCTGAAGGATACTACTGACTGGAGCGAAAGTTCCTCCCAAATGTCCTTGCGCCAGACGAAAAATTTCGCGCTCGGCAAACTCCAGTAGCTCGTCCGTTTTTGTCGTGCCTTCGTACCCTTTCATCACCACATCAGTGGCTGTCCGAACTAAACCACGAAGCAATGATTTATCCCGAACAATCTGGCAGTGGTAACGAATATTGGCTGCACTGGGCACCAACTGCACTAATTCGGCAATATATGAGGCACCCCCTATCTGATCCAATTCCCCTGTGCCTCGCAAATAATCGGTGAGCGTAATCTGATCAACCGCCTGATTGCGTTCAGACAATCCCACCATGCTGCGATACACCATCTTATTTGCTGTTCGATAAAAATCCTCTTCCGACAAGATTTCCATCGAACGATTGAGGGCGGCATTATCCAACAGAATCGCACCAAGAACCGATTGCTCAGCCTCTAAGTTCTGAGGAGGTACGCGAACGTCAGTTATTTCAGAAATCGCCATGAATCTCCGTTCGCAACCGTTGAGGTAATTCTTGGAGAGCTACTCGGGATCGCCGATTTTTTAAGAACGTAGCCGAATATTCCAATAAGAGCACAGATGCAGCAGGGCCTTTTTTGCCTTCATACAGAATAACACGTGGTATCCCTCGACACCGAGCCTCTTGAGCAGCCCAGGTAAGTGGAGACTTGTGCTTCCGTTCTATCCTTTCCTCAATCACACTAATACCTGCTGCGCGTAATGTCTGAGCTAGCGAAAACGCTTCCCCCGCATGAGGCCCAGAAGTTAACATGAGCACAGGGTTAAAATCATTGGTTCCTACTCGCCCGCCCCGCTCTAAGGCTGAAAACACACGATCCAAATCCAGGCCAAACCCAATGGCTGGCAGATTTCGACCAAACCGGCCAACCAAGTGATTGTACCGTCCTCCACCACCGATTTCACTGCCTAATGCCGAGGTAAAAACATCAAAAACGACACCATCGTAATAATCAAAGCCGCGAAATTCTCCAAGATCCAACAACACATGCTGTTGGACATGGGTATGCTCCAAATGCTGAAACACCTGTTCCAAACGATGTAATGGCTTTAGCAGTTGTGCGTCTTTTCCGGCAATGCGCTTTCCCCACTCCAACACCTCATGCTGCCCACAGCGTTCAGGAACCTGGAGAATGTTTCGCACCATCGTTCGAGGTAAGCGCTCAGTAGTTAAAATCTGTTCCAACTGCGGCAAATCTTTATGGGCTGCGGCCAACTCCGCCTGTTTTCTCCCGGTTGCAGACAACCCTGAGCGAGATAACAGGGCCTTTAAAAATCCCACATGCCCCAAAGAAATTTTCCATTCCGGTAGACCCACGAGTTCGAATAAGCCGGCTAGCATGGTCACCATCTCGGCATCGCCTTGGGCTGTATCATTGCCTACCAGCTCAATCCCCACCTGAAACACTTCGCGATCTCGCCCACGATGTTCCAATTCATAGCGAAAGACGGTAGTTCGATAGGAAAAACGCAAGGGAAGCAATTCTCCTCCTAAGCCCATGGCAACCATCCTGGCAATTTGAGCCGTCGCATCTGGACGTAACACGAGCATACGCCCCGAAGTTCTATCGGCAAATTTATAGCACTTGTCTAAAATTTCCGTGGAGAGTCCAACTGATAGGACATCAAGATATTCAAACGTAGGAAGAATAATTTCTCGATAACCCCATGTAGCCAAATAGGCCAGCAACTGGTCTTCCAGCTTCCGGACACGCTGAGCTGTCTGAGGCAACAAGGTCGCGGTACCGATGGGGATAAGGGAACGGGCGGGTTTCATGGGACTTATGAAGGAGAACCTACCAATGAAGCCGTCCGGCCAAGGGTAGTTAATGGGAGAAGAGACGTCAGACTAACCCAGATCAATCATGCGTACTGACAGAATATCTTTCTCCTTCTTCAGGAGATCTAATACCGTAGGAGAAAGGGGGCTGTCGAGCCCAATAATCAGCAATGCCGATTCTCCTCGCTCGACACGTGAGCATTGCATCCTGGCAATATTTACTTCATGTTTGCCCAAGATTTGCCCCACCATGCCAATCACACCTGGACGATCCACGTTATCTATCAAGATCATCTGCCCTTCTGAGACCACCTCGACTTGGAATTGATTAATTTCCACAATACGAGGTTCTTGGCGATGAAAGAGCGTACCTGCCAGGGCATAAGTCTGTTGGCCAGCTTCGACCTTGAGCCGAATCAAACTCGTAAAATCACCGGCATCGCTGCTTTTGACTTCTTTCACTTCGATACCACGTTCTTTTGCTACGATCGGAGCATTGACGAAATTAATAACATCTTCCAAAATGGGAGAGAGTAATCCTTTCAAAATGGCCACCGTAATAGGCGCCACCCCGAGTTGCGAAACCTCACCAACATACTCGACCGTGACAGATTTGAGTCCCCCATCCAACATTTGAGCTTGAAAACGCCCCATCCGTTCAGCCAACAACAAATAGGGCTGAAGCTGTGGCAAAACTTCCGGGGGCACCGAAGGCACGTTCACTGCACCTCGCGCAATACCGCGCTTGAAATAGTCGACAAATTGTTCCGCAATCCCAATGGCCACGTTCTCTTGGGCTTCCTCTGTAGAAGCGCCAATATGAGGGGTACAGGTAAAGTTAGCCAGACTCAGAAGGGGATGATTGGGATCAACTGGCTCTTTTTCAAACACATCAAAGGCCGCCGCAGCCACTTTCCCAGATTGCAGAGCCTCACATAAATCCTGTTCGTTAATAATGCCACCTCGAGCACAATTCACCATCATGACGCCATCTTTCATCTTAGCCATCGTCTCGGTATTGATGATCCCTCGGGTTTCATTCGTCAGGGGGGTGTGAACGGATATCACATCCGCACGAAGGAATAATTCTTCAAGCTCCACCACCTCAATGCCCATTTGTTTCGCTCGATCAACAGCCAGATAGGGATCATAGCCAATGACATTCATCGACCATCCCTGAGCTAACTTGGCGACATATGATCCAATTTGCCCCAATCCGACTAAGCCCAAAGTTTTATTATAGAGCTCACTCCCCATAAACTTGCTTTTTTCCCACTTGCCGTCCTTCATGGATTTGGTGGCTTGGGGAATTTTGCGACTCATGGCCGCGATCATCGACATGGTGTGTTCCGCCGTCGTGATCGTATTGCCTCCCGGCGTGTTCATGACCACAATGCCTCGACGAGTAGCGGCCTCGGTGTCGACATTATCTAGACCTGTCCCGGCACGGCCCACAATACGAAGGCGCCCCCCTGCTTCAATCACCTCTTTCGTGACCTTAGTGGCCGACCGCACGATTATCGCCTCATAATTGCCGATATCCTGCAACAACTCTTCTTTAGACAATTTGGTTTTTACCTCGACGGAAAATCCTGCACGCTCTAAAACTTCGACTCCTTTAGAGGAAAGGCTGTCACTGATCAAAATATTCATAACGTCACTCCGTTGAGGAAAGAATCAAGGATTGAATATTCATTCGTTGATCAGGCTTTGCGTTTTTCGAAATCGGCCATATATGCGATCAATGCATCCACACCCGCTTCAGGCATGGCATTATAAATACTGGCCCGCATGCCGCCAACCGAACGATGACCTTCCAACGTCGTTAACCCTGCAGCCGTTGCACCAGCCAAAAAGTCCTTATCCAACTCTGCATTGGCCAGGATAAAGGGGACGTTCATCCATGATCGGGATTTTTTTTCAACCGGATTGCTATAAAAACTGGAGCCATCAATCGCAGCATAGAGCTTATTCGCTTTGCGCTCATTGATCTTCGCCATGGCCGCTAACCCCCCTTGCGTTTTCAACCATTTGAAGACCAAACCAGCCAGGTAGATTCCATAAGTTGGGGGAGTGTTCAGCATCGAATCAGCTTCGGCTTGCTTGGCATAATCATACACACTGGGCGTAATAGGCAGGACATCACCAATGAGATCGTCCCGCACAATCACTAAGGTAACCCCGGCGGGGCCTATATTTTTCTGGGCCCCGGCATAAATCAGACCAAATCGGCTGACCTCAATAGGACGTGATAAGATCGTTGAAGAATAATCAGCGACTAAGGGCACCTCACCCGTATCGGGCACCCAATGAAATTCCACACCGCCAATGGTCTCATTGGGGGTATAGTGCACGTACGCAGCGTCCTTTTTTAACGACCAACTCTCGAATGAAGGAATACTCGTAAATTTTCCACCTTCAGAAGATGCGGCCAGATTAACGGTGCAATATTTTTTTGCGTCGCTAATGGCTTTTTTGCCCCATGCCCCAGTCAAAATGTAATCGGCAGTCGTTTTCCCACGCAACAGGTTCATGGGAATGATGGCAAATTGGGCTGAGGCTCCTCCCTGGAGAAAGAGTACTTTATAATTATTGGGCACGCCCAATAACTCACGAACATCCCTCTCGGCTTCGGCCGCCACGGAGACAAATTCTTTTCCCCGGTGGCTCATTTCCATAATTGAGGCACCGGCCCCATGCCAGTCCGGCAATTCTTCCTGGGCTTGCTTCAAGACGGCTTCCGGCAACATCGCCGGCCCAGCACTAAAATTATACACACGTGACATGATCGACTCTGTACTCCATCCTAAAAAATGAAGGCGCAAACGGCAGGAAAAGCACGAGGCACGGCGCCGAAAAAGAGGTTACGCTAGCATAGGGTCCCCAACCAGTCAAGAAGAATGGAGGTCCTTGTCATTGCAATTCCTGATGCCCTACAATTGCGTTCGCTTATGGAAAACTTACCTGAGAATTCAAGCAGTTCTGACAGTTCTGAGACAAAAGTCCACAAAACCGTAAAGACTAAACCTGGTCTTCGACTGGAGCTGCGAGGAGAGGGGAATTACTACAAAGGGATTCTTCATATTGGAAGTACGTTCATTCCAATTAGTGACGACATCCTTGAGGAACTTCGGGGAAAAACAGCTCTTACCCCGGATGAATTTTTCCGCCTCTTTGTGGAAAAAGTGGGGTACTCATCCTACTTACAAGAACAAATCAGCCAAGAAGTTAAAAGCGCGGGAGATCTCAACTCCCAAATGTCCGCCATCCAGCAGACCCTCCGCCAAGAGTAAATCTACGCTTAGGGCCTGTTAAAAAATACCTTGGACATCTCACATCCCATCTTCGGGCCATCTTTGAACGCGCCTCAATCGAAAAAACCTCCCCATAGCTGTACTATGCCTCGGATTTTCCTCAATCGTTCCGTTCAAATCCACCCCAAATCTTGGCGCGATTTTGTGCAAGGTATTTTTTAACAGACCCTTACCCGAACAGTTTGTCCATAAAATTGATAATCCGCATCTTGCGGCCAGGGTCTTTTTCCAAGGACAACGCCTTCTGGTAATGCTCTACTGCCAATTCGGGCTTGCGTTTTTCTTCGTAAACCCGACCCACCCCAAACGTAGCATCGGCATCGTTAGGATTGGCTATTAACGCTTTGCTGAAATAATCCATGGCAAAATCATTTTGCCCTTTGTCATACAAAAACCAGCCGATGGCGGTCGCCGCCGGGCCAAAGGCGGGGTTCAATCGAAGAGCTTCCTCATACTGTCGTTTGGCTAAATCTACCCGGCCTTTATTTTCAAACAGACCTCCCAGGGCAAAATGCACTTCAGCATCGTCGGGATTTATGGTTAACGCTTTTTTATATTCTTGGATTGCGGGATCCAGTTTGCCTTGTTCAGCCAGCGCGCAGGCTAAATTGGTATGTCCCACCGCCTCATCCGGACGAAGCTTCAAAACTTCCCGATATTGGGGAATAGCCATCTCCAATTGCCCTTGGTCCTGATAGACCACGCCTAGCTTGAGCCGAGCGGCGACATAGGATGGATCTCGCTTAATCGCTTCCCGGAACGCTTTCACGGATTGATCCATGCGCCCTTGACGTTGATGAATCTGGGCAAGAAAAAAATGAGGATACGGAGACTGGGGAATCTCGGCCATCACTCGCTCGAAACAGACGAACGCGTCCTCCAGACGACCGGATTGGGTATGAAAGATCCCTTCGAATAACGCCACATGCGGTGAATCGGGATATTGTTCTCTGAGAAATCCGACCCACTCCCGAACGCATTGGACATCAGTTTCTTCGCCAAGGGCTTGAGGATAGACTCTCCAGGCTTGCGCAAAGTCCCCTCGCAATAAACACACGACATTCACCGCAAAAAATGGCACGGGACCACAATCGACCTGCTCGGACCAAGGAGACGCTTCATCATAGACCACATCCCATTGCCCTCCCGAGATGGCCGATTCAATGTTGGCTTTGATATTGGACGTCACAATTGACACTCATCTTTCCTAATAAGATTAAATCACCGGGTTAAGGAATCTTCGACATCTGGTGACGTGGCCTGAATCAGCCCACCCAAATACGGATGACGTTTGAGCATTTGCTGTTTCATCTCCCACGCCACCGTGCGATAGGACCAATGGCCCTTGACGCCTGATCGCAATTTCGAAATATATTCCACCTCGGCAAAATCCATCTTAAAGAGACAGCGCACTCGAAACCCAAAGGGTATCGCATAGAGCGAGGCTTCCTGATTATCCGTACGTAAAATCTCGATATCCTTCTTGACCGCATCCATGGCCTGCCGATACTCTTTCTCCACACCAGCCTCAGCCAGAATAGGCGGCACCTCATACCCATGAATGGTCGTGAAATTTTGTTGTACCTGCTGACACCGCCGATGCCGATGCATATCCCGCCATCCGCCAATATCCATCAAGACATCAAAAATAAAAGCATAGCCTGAACGAAATTCCTTGGCCAGGTCATCATGTGGCCCTCGGCTTTTAATCGCTGCGTCGACCAAATCCTGTTTGTCTTTCTCCGACCAATCCTTTACCCATTCCAAAAGCAGACGATAGGGCGTCTGACTCACGCGATAGACAAACGTGGTCACCAGTTCATCCAACGGGGCATGCGTCTCGATCAAATCCACCGACTGATCATAGCCATTCCACGACTGAGGATCATCAAGCCCTGACTTTTTCAACAAGCCCTTCACATGCCGAAACACATCCCGATACACCGAACTCTGATACTCATTGGGGACAGCATACCGCGCCAACGTGGGAGCCATCGGTTCAAGATGCCTGGATGGCTCTTCCTGCAAATCAGCCCATATGCTTGATGGCGCGCTGGCGCAGGCATCTTTAAGATCCTCGCCAATACCTAACAATTCCGGAAGTGCCGCCGAGAGCAATCGCGTCATTTGTTTTTCCAAGGTACGAATACTCACGACTTGCCCAACATTCGTCTTGGCAGACAATGGCAGTAAATAGCGAATCACATCGTAGGTACGCGCAGCAATCGTCCGGTCGTAATCTCCCGGTTTCATGCTATCCGGACGAGGGTAACGTTGAGTCAAATGGGCCTTGACCGGATCTTTCAACACCCGATAAATGTTATAGAGGCTGCCTAAAATACCCCGATAACTGCCTTCCGTTTCGCTATTCGTAATCTCACTCGGCACATAACAGCCGGCTGCGGCAAAATTCTGATACCGACTGGATTTGGCTTGGCCATCCCACAATGGTTCATCTTCCAAGCGAATGGCGGCCAGCTCTGAAATATTTTCAAAACAAATCGTCACATGGCCAAGATCGGCAATCGACCCATGGCCATAGGCGAAATAGAATTGTTCCCAAAATTTTTCCGAAGAATGGGCATGCACCCATTTCAAACTGTCTTCAATAGAATCCGGCGATCGGCTATACCGCGCCAAGGCATAAGCGGACTTTTCCGGCGGCATCGGCGCCAAGGCAATCACTTTTCGATCTCGTCGCTCGTCGCTCATAGACACGTCTTCCAAAAATAAGGAGTGAAAAGAAGGCTTGCACTATAGTCACAGGAGGGCGCACATCTCAAGTTCGATTTCTCCTCAACCGATGGCATCTTCACAAACGCTTGAAACCGGATGGCTCCTTGACTACACTCTTCCGGCCCCTACGGAATTTTCTCCACAACTATGAACATCTCTGATCGTCAATCCATGCATGGCCAATGGTCCTCCCGCTGGACCTTTATCCTCGCGGCAACCGGCGCCGCGGTAGGCCTTGGCAACATTTGGAAATTCCCCTATCTTACCGGCCAAAACGGCGGCAGCGCATTTGTCTTGATTTATATCATATGTGTCGCGGCATTAGGCATTCCGCTCATGATGGCCGAAATTCTACTCGGGCGGCGAGGGCGTTCCACCCCCATTCGCGCCATGAAAGTCCTAGCCGAGGAAACCAACACCACGCAATGGTGGCAGATCATCGGTTGGTCGGGCACCATCGCCGGCATGTTGATTCTTTCCTATTACAGCGTCATTGGGGGATGGACGCTGGCCTATATCTTTAAATCCATAGCCGGAACCTTTAGTGGCGCCACCGGCGAATTCGCAGCGAGCACATTTAACTCCTTTGTAGGGAGCGCAAGCAGTTTATTCATCTGGCACACGGTGTTCATGGTCATCACCATGGCGATCGTGGCAGGGGGAGTCCAGGGCGGATTGGAAAAAGCCGTGCAGTTCCTCATGCCGACGCTCTTTTTCCTGCTGCTGCTCATGGTGGGCTATAGCATGACCACCGGCTATTTCGGCAAAGGGTTAGAATTTCTCTTCACTCCGGACTTCAGCAAACTCACGGGATCCAGCATGCTCTCGGCCATGGGGCAAGCCTTTTTTAGCCTCAGCCTGGGCATGGGCACAATTATGATCTACGGCTCCTACGTGCCGAAAGACACCTCCATCGCCAGCACATCCGTCATGATTGCCCTGGCGGATACCGGCGTAGCCTTGCTCGCAGGCATGGCCATCTTCCCAATTGTGTTTGCCAATAATTTGGAACCTGGCTCTGGTCCTGGGTTGATCTTTCAAACGTTGCCTGTGGCCTTCGGCAATATGACCGGTGGGATCATCTTTGGCTCACTCTTTTTCATTTTATTACTCGTCGCCGCATGGACCTCGTCCATTTCGCTCATTGAACCACTGGTCACCTGGCTGATTGAAACCTTTGGCATGTCACGAATCAAAGCATCGCTTTATTCTGGCGTGGCCACCTGGCTGCTGGGCTTAGGAACCGTCTGGTCGTTCAACCTGTGGGCGGATGTGAAATTTTTCGGCTTGACGTTTTTTGATCTCCTGGATTTCATCACGTCCAACCTCATGCTTCCGTTAGGCGGCATCCTCATCGCCCTCTTTGCCGGCTGGCTCATGACCGCCGAGAGCACCAGAGCCGAACTACGCATTACCAACCCCTCTCTCTACACAGCCTGGCAGGCCCTCGTGCGTTACATCGCGCCGGTGGCCGTGTTCATCGTGCTCCTCAACGCCATCGGCCTCTTATAACCTTATTACCTTCTAACGAAGACTTTCCAGCCGCCCTTCTCTTGGATACTCCCGCCACCTGCCCCCCAGCCCCATAGACGGACGCTCTTATGAACAAGTGGGCCTTGTGTGAGGGCAGCGAGTTGACCCGCTCTTCCAAGGTCAGCGTCCGAC
>CBDUWS010000030.1:0-11015 GCA_965370985.1 uncultured bacterium | reverse complement strand
ATCAGTAAAGGCCAGACGACGGTGGCGTCGCTCAGAACTTCCGCGAATTGTCCGCCGTCTTTTTGCGGCACGAATTTCCCCCAGGAGACTCCTTCTTCATAGGTGCAGCCACTCAAGCCTCCCCAATAATCCGGCTCGGGACAAATTCTCACCCCATAATGAAAGCGGGGCGGAGTTAATTGCGTGCCCATGCGGAGGTTTAAAATCTCGATATAGGGTGGCGTCTGTTGCGCCCAGTTGCGAGGTACGCCGCCCCCAATTGTGAAAATGCCAAGCCGTTTGGCCGAGAGGAGTTTTTCTGTGTAACTGTTCAAATCCAAAAAAGGATTGAATGTTGGGCAGGACTGCCGTAATTGATTCCATATTTCCTGATCGGTTTTTCCTTCGGTGGTGGGTGCTGCTGCTTGATCCGACTTCCCACGATTCATTCCCCAAATCGAGACATCCAACCCTAATTCTGAATCGGTGAAGGCAGGGATATACACCGGCACCGACTGTTCATAGGCACTTTTCAGAATACCTGCGCCGGGATAATGGTCGTGTAAGGTTTTGCCCAATTCTCGCGTAAGTATTTCGGACGACAGTGGTGTCTCGGGGGTGAGACGTTTGAGAGTTTCGCCTACAACCTGTTCAACATGATTCAGATTCAATTCCATCTCAAGAGTGTCGTAGACACGGTTGTAGCCCTTTTCGAACAGTTCCGAATCGGTCATGGAGGGGTTGTATTTATAATGGGTTTTGCCGACGGCTTCGGTTAGGCCATGGGCAATCAAGGCACCAGTTGAGACGACTGCTTGCACCATGCCTCGGTCAAGCATACTGCAAATGATTTTGCCCATTTTGGCGATTGTCATGGCGCCGGAAAGCGTCATGATGACCGCGCAGTCGGGGTCTTGCATCATTTTAGAGAGAATTTCAAATGCCTCCCCTAGGCGACGGCCACCGAAAGCGGTCTTTTTCATCGCTCCTAACAGATCAGAGAAGGAGTGAATGGTTTCAGGGTCTAGTGCCTCAAGGGCTTCCAGTCCATCACTTTCCCCGTCATGGAATGTTCGTTCGGTCATTGGTTTATTCTCAATCCTCGATGAGGTTCTTCATGAATAATCAGGCTATGGAATAGGTCAGGCGGGAGGCTAGCAAAGACGAGTGGGAGAGGTGTTCTTATTCTAGCAATCACGGTTTGGTGGAGCGGATGAGACCATGTTCGAACCAGTCCTCGTACGAGCTCGTCGCTGAGCCTACTCCGCCGAAATGGCTACGAAGACCGGGAAACCAGCTTTGGCACGCCAGCGGCTAAAACTCCGACGGACAGCCTTCCTGTCAACGCCTGCTTGGCACGCCAGCCGAAGCCTTGGCGAAGGCTGGTGATCCCAACGGGATTTGAACCCGTGTCTGCACCTTGAGAGGGTGCCGTCCTAGACCAGCCTAGACGATGGGACCAATCATATGTATATGTGCATTCAATATGAGCGATTCTTATCGACAATAATCATTTAAAATCTGCCAAGAATGTACCATTACCCCCGTATCCTGTGCAATGTAAGAGGGTTAGGGAACCGGGAAGAAATTTATCGGTGTTTTAGAGATTGCCGGGTCACCCAAGATAGGAAATTTGTTTCCTAAATGTCTGAAGAGGAGAAAGATTGTGGGGGATGAATGGTGAGGAGGCCACGCATGAAGGGATGGATGCCGCAGTGGTAGGGATAGCGACCAGGGTTAAGTTGGGGAAGGGTAAATCTGGCGTTGGGACTCAAGAAACCCGAATCAAAGGAACATGTGCTTCCTAAACGACAATCATCTGAAACAATGGAATGGGGCTCGTGTGTCCGGTTTTTCCAGGTGAGCGGTGTTCCCACCGAAATTGTTGTTTGGTTGGGGGAAAAGAAAGGCGGTTTTGTGTAGATTTGAATGTCACGGGAAGGGGACGCTCCTATCATGGCCAAGCCTGCTGATAGTGAAAAAGTCAATCCGCTTAGTAAACAGACCAAGCTCATTCTTCTGATGGGCATCATTTTTTTATCCAAAAACTGTCTGCTATGTATAACTTGTGTGGTTCAAGGAGGAGGTTCTCATGACGGTTTGATAGTCAGGAAGATCGTCCCTTTGCCACGCTGTATGAGGACAAGCACGGAGGCTTTTGCATCCAGACTGCTCGCCAGTTGTTCAAAATCTTCCACAGAACGAATCACTTTACGATTGACCTCTACCAGAATATCGCCTGGCCGAATTCCCGCGCGGTCAGCAGGGGAATTGGGTTTCACTTGCGTCACCACGACGCCATGTCCTTCGGCGGTTTGTCCGGGTTTTACAGGTTCAACGGATAGGCCCGCCAACGCATGGTCGCCTTGTATGGAATCAGGGCCGGCTTTGGCTAATGATGCCACATCTTTGGGCATTTCCCCTATCGAGACCGAAAGGCTGACTTCCTTGCCATTTCGTAAGACCGTCAGTGGTACCGAGGTGTCGGGAACGGTATCGGCAACCAAGCTGCGAAGGTGGGTTGGGTTTTTGACTTGAACCTCGTTGTACGTTCGGATTATATCGCCGCGTTGGAGCCCTGCCAGTCCGGCAGGGCTTGTACTGAAGACATCGCCCACAAGTGCGCCCTGGGTATCAGGGGCATCAAATTGTTTGGCGAGGTCTTGCGATAATTCTTGGATCGAGACGCCCAACCAGCCTCGAATGACTTTTCCATGGCCGATGAGACTTTGCATGACGTGCTTTACCATCTGACTAGGGATGGCAAAGCCAATGCCCATATAGCCACCGGTTCGTGAGAAGATCGCGGTGTTAATGCCAATGAGTTGCCCTTGCAGATTTACCAGTGCTCCGCCTGAATTTCCTGGATTGATGGCCGCATCAGTCTGGATGAAATTTTCGTAGTCGACGATGCCCACGTTGGCACGTCCAACGGCACTAATGATGCCCATGGTGACAGTTTGGTTCAGCCCAAAGGGATTGCCCACCGCAAGCACCAGCTCGCCAACTTCTAAGGTGATGGAATTGCCCCAGGGCAAGGTGGGTAATCCGGTGGCTTCAATTTTAATCACCGCTAAATCCGTTTTAGGATCGGTGCCGACCAATTTGGCTGGGAATTTTCGTTTGTCCCCCAGCAGCACCGTGAGTTCATCAGCTTGTTCCACAACATGATTATTGGTCACGATATAGCCGTCTTCGGACACGATAACACCGGAACCCAGACCCTGTTCCTGCCGTTCCCGCGGTTGCTTGAACCGGCGCTCAAATTCTTCTCCGAAAAAACGGCGAAAAAACGGATCATCAGAAAATGGATTTTCTTGTGCTTGGGCAACGCGTTTGGTAGCGGAGATGTTGACCACCGACGCCATTGCGTCTTTGGCAACTTTAGTAAACGTCTCATTCGAAGCAAGGAGCGGCGTGGAGATTTTGACAACGGGAGGGGCATCGGCGGCGAGGGCTACTGCTGGCTGAGGCCTCGCCTTTGTAAGAGCGGTAGACGAGGTTGTCGTGGATGGGGTTTGAGAGGGGGCTTGGGAACAATGGATTTGTGTGAATCCGAGCAATCCCAAGAGGATCAATCCAATCATTCTTTGCCCTGTGCGTTTTTCTGTCGGCCTTCCCAACTTATTCAATTCCCTCATGGGCCACTCCTTATGATGTTTAGTCGGTTGTTGCGATGCGTTTCCCAAGCCGTAATCGCGGGGATTTTTCTCAAAAAAGAAGATGAAATTATATCTTATCATCCCCATACGTGCCTGTGGAATACTTTGTCTAAGGATCCGTCACGACATACCCTTAGGACGAGAGAGTCAATTCTGCCGTTTACTGGGTTGGAATATCAGAGGCCTGAGTGAGGCGGATACCCTGATCGGTTCCAGTAATGACGAGGGAAGCCATTTGAACAAAGAGACCGCATTCGAGTACTCCTGGAAGGGAAAGGAGGGATGATTCGAGGGAAGCAGGATTTGCTATGTCTGGAATCTGCACATCAATAATGTAATTCCCGTTGTCGGTCACAAATGGTTGCCCTGCTTGTTTTCGCCGGGGTGCCGGCCAGCCCATTTTCTCCACATGTTGTTGGGTGGTTCGCCACCCGAAGGAAAGAATTTCCACGGGCAAAGGAAACGGCAAGCCCAGATGCGGGCGTTGCTTGGCCGCATCCACAATCACAATAAATTGGCGGGCTGCACGAGCCACAATTTTTTCCCGGAGCAATGCCCCACCACCCCCTTTGATGAGATTGAGTTGGGGATCGACTTGGTCTGCCCCATCGACAGCCACATCAATATCCCAGGGTTCATCGTTGTCCAATAAGGGAATGCCAAGTTGCGTGGCGTATGTTGCCGTGGCTTGAGAAGTCGGCACTCCTCGTACGCGAAGGCCGTTTTGTACGCGTTTGCCCAATGCGGTCAAGAAATGGTGGACCGTCGATCCAGTACCCAGTCCGAGAATTTGCCCGTCTTGAATATACTCCACAGCTTTGTGGGCGGCTTGGGCTTTGTGTTGATCGGGCGTCAGAGAGGATGTCGAGAAGGACACAAGCGAATCTCCTTAGGCTGTCATGCCGGCGGCGATAGAAGCGGCACCTAGTAGAGCAGTGTGAGGATTTAAAATGACGCGAACGGGGATTTTGCCGAGCAATCGTTTATAGCGGCCCTTGGCTAAAAAAGATTTCATTAATTGCCCGTTCTGTAGTGCAGGCAAAATCTTTGGCGCAATTCCTCCACCAATATACACTCCCCCCATTGCCAGGGTCTTGAGCGCCATATTCCCGGCTTCTGCTCCGTAGATAGAAACAAACAGTTGAAGGGCGTTTTTGCAAATATCGGGTTTTCCCTCAAGCCCGGCTTCGGCAATCAATGTGGCTGGATCACCGGTGGGAAGTTTTTCTGCAAACCAAGTTGGCTCGTTTTTCTGAGTATCGCGCAGGAATTGATAAATGAGGTGGAGCCCAGGGCCAGAAAGCACGCGTTCGTAACTGACATGCAAGTAGCTGGTGCGTAAATATCGCAGCAACTCGATTTCTAGGTCGTTGTTGGGAGCAAAGTCGGCATGGCCACCTTCTGACGGACAAATCTGGTAGTCCTTCCCTGTCCACAAAATCAGTGATTCGCCCAAGCCGGTTCCTGCCGCGAGGAGTGCTCGGGTGCCATCGGGTGGAGGAGAAGGGGCGTCAGGATTGAGATCTTCAATTTCATCGGGCCGTAAAAGCTGAAGGCCATAGCCGGTAGCTTCCAAATCGTTCAATAACCGGACTTGAGGAATATGTAAAAACTCGGCCAGCTTATCGCCTTCAATCGTCCATGGGATATGGGTGGTACGACAGGTATTGTTCAGCACCGGCCCCGGCACCCCAAAGCAGGCGGCTGTTATAGGATTTTCGGTTGAGGATGATTTCGTAGAAGAGTCGTCGACTTCTTCTGAAGTTTCCTCTGGATCGGGCTCTTTGGATGTGGGCTCTTCAAGGAACTCCGTCAGGACTTCTTCGAGGGATTCATAATCAGCGGTCCAAACGGAATCTTCACGGATCGGATCGACGCGTTCCTTATTCCAATCGTAGAGGGCTAAATTGATTTTCGTCCCTCCGATGTCACCAGCAAGAATCATAAATTTCTCAATTCAGCAGGAAAGTGAAACGTAACAAAGAACCTGAAGCCACCATAGCCTAGATAAAATCGCCGAGGCAAGAGAAGAGATGTTGCCCTGTAGAAACGTACCGGTGGTGCTCCAGCCTCTTGTGCGGGCAGGAGAACAGCAGTTTCACTAATTGACATCAATGATATCAATAGTTACGATGAAATCATGTGAAGGAGGTGCCTGATGGGCAGTATTACCATTCGCAATTTGCCGGACCAGTCTAAGGAAAGCTTACGTGTGCAGGCCGCCAAGAGCGGGGTCTCCCTTGAAGCCTATGTCAGGAAAATTCTTGAAGAGGCTTCAGGTCTTGAGTCAGACAAGAAGATCAACATCTTGGAGCTGGCTCAAGATTGCTTCGGTTCACAAGGTGGGGTAGATCTTGTGCTGCCTAAGCGGGGTTCCCATCGTGATTCGAGTCACTTTGCTTTATGATCATTCTCGATACCAATGTTATTGCTGAATTGATGCGTGAGGTGCCAGATTCAAAAGTAGCCTCATGGATCCAGCGCATTGCTACTAAGAACCTGGCGCTGACCGTCATTGTCATTGCTGAAATCCTGCGTGGGCTTGAGCGGTTGCCGAAAGGCAAGCGCCGTCAAAGGCTGGAGCAATCCTTCAAAGAATTTATTCAACAAGGATTTAGGGGACGTATTTATCCATTTGATGAAGAGGCGGCGTACTTGTATGGAGGAATAGCCACAGGTCGCGAGAAAGCGGGCTTATCCGTTGATCCCGTCGATCTCATGATTGCTTCGATTGCCAAAAATCTTCAAGCCTCAATCGCTACACGGAATATAAAAGATTTTGAAGGATGTGGAATAACCCTGATCAATCCATGGCAGCCCATTGCCACAAACGGTGGGTCGCTCAAAAAGGGTAAACGAGAGTAAGCGCTATCCCATAGAGCTTGAAGATCAAGAAGCCTGCTACAAATAGGTCCAGGCAGAAAATGTGGCGGCTTGACCTAGCGGCGTGCCATCGGGTTTTTGGATATTCCAAACCGTCGCCTTTTCCACTAAAAACCGTTTGCCGCTACTCGAGATTCTGATCCCTCGGTAGTCGCTGATGTATCCATCTGTATTGGCTTGTGTGAGCATCCGTGCCCGCTCTTCTCGATTGACTGGTTCGGCAGTGATCCGTGACGGGGTTTGCGTGAATTGCTCCCAATCCATCTCCCATAGATCTAAGGCAACCTGATTGCCATAATTCAGAATTGGGTCGTCTTGAAGCCCGTGTGAGGCGACCACAAACGGACTTGTAAAAAGACGTTCCGCCTGTTCTCTCAGAGTTCCCTCTCTGGTGATGAGTTCCTGCTTTAACAAGCGGGCATAGTTATTCAATAGATTTTGGGTCCATTCTTGAACCCAGGGTTTTTGCCAAATTTCTTCCATTTAAAAGATTTAGTTTAGCCCACTATGCTGAAATGAGGGAGAGAATGGCATCAGCAATTTGGTGCGGGGACGTTCGATCAGTGGGAATGACATGATCGGCAGCGGCTTGGTATTTGGGCGTGCGTTCCTTGAGGATGTCTTCAATTTCTTCTACGAATGTTTTGGTGCCTGAAAGGGAAGGTCGTTGGGTATCGCCGGAAATTCGTTTCACGATGGTCGGTATTTCGGCCGTCAACCAAAAGAATGTGCCATTGGCTTTAAGAATCTTCACGTTTTCTTCCTTCAAAATAAGCCCGCCGCCGGTGTCAATCACCAAGTCGGCTTGATCCTGCAGTTTCCGACACATCTGGGTTTCTAATTCTCGGAAATGATCCCAGCCGAATTGCTCGACGATTTGGGGAATGGATTGTCCGGCCTCCTTCACGATTTCCGCGTCGGTGGAAACGACTTTCCGTCTTAGACGTTGGCCTAAAATTTTAGCCACCGTGCTTTTTCCAGTGCCTCTGTACCCTATGAGGACTATGTTCATGAGAAGTGTGCGGTGAGGATGTTTCGCATGGTGTCGATTGGGGCGGATTCCCCGGTCCAGAGTTCGAATTGTCCGACGGCTTGATGTAGGAACATTTCGATGCCTTGAATGGTGCGGCAGCCGACAGCTTGAGCATCTTGGAGGAGCTGTGTATTGAGTGGGTTGTAGACAATATCCATAACGGTTAATCCAGTATGGAGTAATTCTTTTGGGACGCAACTGTGTTCAATTTTTGGGTGCATGCCAATGGGGGTGCAATGAATTAAGAGATGAGCTTCGGCTAATGCTGGCTCCAGTGTCGAGCCGTTTAACTGAGCATCGGTTATGGAGATGCCGGTTTTTGTGTTGATATCGGTGGCTAATGCCGATCGTTCCTGGTCATCGATTCCCAGCAGAGTCAGATGCCCAATGTTTCCTTCCATACATAAGCCGAAAGCAATGGCGCGTGCGGCTCCTCCCGATCCCAGCATGACCACCCGTTGACCGGCGAGGTCAACGCCTCCTTGCCGTAAAGCTTGAAGCGCGCCCGAGGCGTCGGTATTTGAGCCGACTAGTATCCCACGGTCTTTGATGATGGTGTTGACCGAGCCGATGTGTTTCGCGGTGGTCTCGACGGAATCCAACAGCGGCATGATGGACACCTTGTGGGGAATGGTGACGCTGAATCCGCGAATGTGTCCTAACGCACGGATTCCCCGCATGGCGTTCTCCAGGTCTTCAACGGGGAAGGCGAGATAGGCGAAATTTAACCCCAATTCCTCAAAAGCGGCATTATGGATAGCTGGAGAGAGAGAATGGTCAACGGGGTTTCCCAGAAGGCCACACAGTTGGGTTTGTGCTGTGATCGTCATGGGGCTCCTTATTTTGCTCGAAGTGTCAAAACGTCAGTCAACGTTATCACATAACAGTGTCACGAAACTCAACCGATTGAGGTAACGTGATGGATTGGGGATGTAAAGGACAAGGGGAAAAATCAGGGAAGGGTAGGTGTATTCCGGAGAGTAGAGATTTACTCCCCGGATCTACACATGGTGACGTCCGGGGAAGCTATCGTGACGTTTTTTTCTTTGTCGTAGCCTTCTTCATACGAACGGCTGCTTTTTTTGCTGGTTTCTTTTTGGCCATTTTAGCCATGAGATCACCTCCTTAAAAAAATGTGTAAGCAATTCTATCCACGTTTATCGGCAAGCATGCGAAAATCATGAGAGTTTTCCGGAAATTTTTGCCGAGTCGGTCAAGACTGCTCGGCAAAAAATTTCATCGTGCGGCAAATATTTCCGTGCTCAAGAGAGTAGCAACAATATTGAATGCTTGATTGGAGGACTTGGTTCAGGTCGCTGGAGAAACTGCAGGCGATGCTGTTATAGGGAATCGAATGTGGAACGTGGTCCCCGCACCAACTGTACTTTCGACAGTAATGGTGGCCCCATGGAGTTCCACTAATTGTTTTACGATCGAGAGTCCCAACCCCAATCCTTCCGTGCCGATTTCAGGTCTGCGGTGTGCCTGATAGAAGGCTTGGAAAAGATGAACTTGAGCTTCTTGGGGGATGCCGGGGCCGCTGTCCGAGATGGACACGAGTATATGATTTGGCGGGTCCGGGCAGGCCGTAACCACGATGCGTCCGTTTTCTGGCGTAAATTTATGAGCATTATGGATGAGGTTGGTGACAATTTGGTGAAGGCGGTCCGGATCTCCCCAGATCGCCAAATTCTCTCCCGTCGTTTCCGTAATCAACTCTTGGTTTTTGGTTTGGGTCAAGGGCAAGAATTCTTGAGTGATTTCTTCCAAGAGAGTTGGAAGGGACACGGTTTGATGGGCGAGTCGAACCGTGCCGGACTCAATACGGGAGAGATCTAAGAGGTCGGCAATCATTCGGGTCAATCGATTAGCATTGGCGCTTATTCTGGTGAGGTACAGATGTTGCCGTTCTGCTAAGGGTCCTACCATGCCATGCAGCATATTTTCCGTGAAGCCCTTAATTGATGTGAGCGGCGTGCGCAGTTCATGAGAACAATGTGAAAGGAATTGCGATTTCATCCGGTCGAGTTCCTTGAGCCGGGTATTCGCGGTTTCAAGATCCTGATTCGCCTGTTGAAGTTCCGTCGTACGTTTTTCGACTTTCGCTTCCAATCCTATATTCAGCGCTTCAATCTCGTCATAAGCGAGAGCCGTATCCAGTGCAATGGCCATTTGGTGCGCGACCGTGGACAGTATATTCTGTTCAGGGATTGAGATCGGCTTGGCCTGGTGATTCCCGGCCACGAGAACCCCCAACGGCTGATTTGGACTAACCAGGGCCAGAGCGATCCCACTCTGTAGTTGTCCCTCGGTGAGGATCCGGCAGGTCGTGGGATGAGCCTGATCGAGAGTTTGTTGGACATGTTCAATGACGGCCGGTTGTGGGCTGTTAAGGGTTTCGTAGAGAAGATCGTGGGGTGTCGCGGGAATCGCCACATTCTGAAGATTGGACGCCCATCCATGGGGCCCACCATGCTTGTGAATCTTGTCGAACTGTTGGTGTGTTTCATTCCATAGGGCGATCCAAGCGTGGTCGTAGCGAAGTGATTGCACGATGGCCTGTAGCCCGGCCTGGATAATTCGTTCCTGGTCGAGTGTTGAGCTGATTTGGAGAGTCAGTTCATGGAGCATGGTCAATTCCTCGACATGCCGTCGGACTTCCACCAGACTATTCTCTTGCTGGAGATAGGCCTTTCTGAGTTCTTCGTGCTGCTGTTCTGCCGAGGCTAATTGTTCCTGAATGATGTTGCCACGTTCTTGGAGTTCATTCCGATCAGTCCAGATTCGTCCGGTTATTGGCACCATCACCATCGGCAAGAGAGTCAGCATGGCGTGGCCCCACCAAGGATAATGAGGTGCAAGAGTCATCGTCAGGCCAAGCATCACCAGGCCCAGGGCAACCCCTGCGAGAATCCAGCTTGAGATGGGTGGTGATTGTGGAGTCCACGTAAAGGTCCATTCGCAATAGGGTGCTCCCTCAGCAATACAACAGACGTCCTCTATGGTGGATGCAGGAAGGCCGAACATGCTGGCAGGGACTTGGGCGATCGTGGCCTTTGTGGTGTCGCACACACGTTCGGCGCATCCTCGGAGATAGGGGCCAAATTGCGCTGAGGCCGATTCCGAAAATTGCATCCGCATGACGGCATGGCCGTTGGTCAAAGAAACGACTTCAGGTTTGAGCGAGCCCTTGGTGAATTTCTCTACGAAGTAGGGAAACAGGCGATAAATTTGGACAATGGAAAAAGGACGACCGAGAATCTGCACAATAGGGGACAAAAACTTTTCCCGTCCCATATTGTAATGGTAGTCAGGCTGTTCGGAGAGTTGAAGGCAAAATTCCGCCAGGAACATCACAAATTCATACGAATAGCTATTCCATGGATTTTTCAAAAAATCGACGGTCACATGATAAGTCCGGTCGGGGATGCGTTCATTCAACAATGAAACGAGCTTTT
>CBDUWS010000029.1:0-11048 GCA_965370985.1 uncultured bacterium | reverse complement strand
ACCCTGTTGAATGCCACCTTCCGGCACACCGGTGTAACCAGCCGTTCTGGTGTGAATCCCGCGATGTTTGTATGGATTTGGACGTTGACCTAACCCACCACCAAAGTCCGTATTGTCCGCTCCACCTAATAATTGGCTTTTATCTAAGACATAAACCTCTCGAACCATTCTTCGACCCGTTGAAAACTGTTGCTCATCTGTGGTTTCCTGACGAACTTGAACCGAAACATAATCGCCTTTACCAATTGCTCGTAGGTTTTCCATGTTGGTGAGGTTATCAATATACAAGGGCTGCATATTTAATGACCCTGTAAGGCTCTGCCGTTCGTCATGTGAACTACCACCCATGTCGAGGTACAGTACGCCGGCAGCAAGGTTCACAGCCACCACTTCACCTTGAACGGTTTCTGCGGCTGAGAGATACCGTAACATGTCCCCTTCATCCATGACCCGTGACCGATCGCCAACCCCTTGAGAATCCCCGACACCCGTACCGTAACCGACGTGCTGAGGCGGACGTTCCTGCGCAAATGCTACGCCAACCGAGCTTGCAAGAATGATAGCTGCTCCAATAATCCCTACCTTCCGCATGTGGCTCCTCCTTGGAAACTGTGAGTTAATAATCAAAAAAACGAACTAGAATTATATTGACTTTTTCTTTCTTGATCGGGGCACTGACTATAGTCAAGGGAAAGGGCCCTGTCAAGTCAATTTTGCCTTGAAGTAGTCACACGAAACAACGAATTTAATCCTAAGTAATACATCTTAATTTCGCATTTTTTATATTCAAATACATTTGAATGGTGCCCGGAGGGAGGGTCGAACTCCCACTCTCGTTAAAGAACCGGATTTTGAGTCCGGCGCGTCTGCCAGTTCCGCCATCCGGGCGATTATGCAAACTACCACCAACCTTACTGAAACGATTTCTACCATGAACCTTTGAGTAGGTCAAACAAGAAATAAGAGGGTGGCGGATAGCAACTATGGGCTTCATTCATGCGTTATCCAATTGACCCCAATGCTAATTTTTCACCCCACTTTCGCAAGAGTGTTTCTTTAAGCTCCTGATGTTCGGGAAAGCATAAATCCGGATCACGCTGGAGTAAGTCCCCCGCGACTTGCCTGGCCTTCGTTAAGAGGGACACATCCCGTGCCAAATCCGCCACACGGAAGGCGATCTCCCCCCATTGTTGCACTCCCAAAACCTGCCCGGGCCCGCGAATCTTCAAATCTTCTTCTGCCAACGCAAACCCATCGTCACAGTGGGCAAATACGGCCAGCCGTCGCTTGGCGGTGGCTTGAGAAAACTCGGCCGGAGGAGAAACATTTCCCAGCCTCTGACGAACGCCTCGGGACGTTTCAACAGTCAAGGGCATTTGCTGAACGTGAGGGGGAATCCTTCCTAATGAATGAATCAACAAGCAATGTCCTTGATACTGCCCTCGTCCTACCCTGCCACGTAATTGGTGAAGCTGTGCCAAGCCAAAGCGTTCAGCATGTTCAATAAGCATCACCGTGGCATTGTGAACATCTAACCCAACTTCTACGACCGTTGTCGCCACTAAGATATCAATCTCTTTCTCTTGGAATTTGGCCATCACGGCTCGTTTTTCACGAGATGGAAGACGCCCGTGCAACAACCCAACTCGAAACGGGGCAAATTGTTCCCGCAAAAGATCCGCAGCTTCAATGGCGGCTTGCAAGTCCACTTTTTCCGATGGTTCCACCAGAGGATAGACCACATAGGCTTGCCGCCCTGATTCTAATTCCTTCTGCAAAACTTGATGGGCTTGTGTTCGATTCTTCGCCTCAACCAACTTCGTCTGCACGGGTTTTTTCCCGGGAGGAAATTCATCAATGACAGAGACATCCAAATCGCCGTACCACGTCATCGCCAAGGTTCGGGGAATGGGCGTCGCCGTCATCACTAAGACGTCTGGCTGCCACGATGCTTTTTCTCGCAGAGTAGCCCTTTGCAAGACACCAAACTTATGTTGCTCATCCACAATGACTAAACCTAATTTGGCAAATTTGACATCAGGCTGCAGCAAAGCATGAGTGCCCACCACCACCTGCACGTTACCTGAATGGATGTCTGCAAGAATCTCGGCCCGCTCACGCCCGGTCTGGCCTCCTTTCAATAGGATGCACGAGATGTTGAGTGCCTCGAATAATGGCTTCAAAGACCAATAATGTTGCTCACTCAACACTTCTGTCGGCGCCATCAAGGCGGCTTGATAGCCAGAGCCACAGGCCCTTACCATGGCATGAAGCGCCACAACGGTCTTTCCACAGCCCACATCACCCTGAAGCAATCGATTCATACAAGTCGATCGACTCATGTCCTGAAAAATCTCATGAATGACTCGTTCCTGCGCTGAGGTCAAAGAAAAAGGCAAGATCTTCTTGAGTCGCTCAAGCCCCGCATTATGCAAGGAAAAGGCAATACCAGGTGTGGCCCTTACCTGACGATGCCGCTTCATGGCGAGAGCCAGTTGCAAAAGCAACAATTCCTCAAATGCTAACCGCTGATGTTCCGGCGTCGTCTGTTGGTTCAAAAGGGCGACGGACTGGTTTTGATCGGGACAATGCAAGGCAGACAAGGCCTCAGGTAACGTCGGGAATCCTAATGGCTTTCGCAAATTGGCCGGTAAGATCTCGTGCAGTTGATGAGCATAATGTTCGAATATGGATTGCATGATCCGTCGAATCTGCTTAGAGCTCAACCCATGGGTTTCATGATAAATCGGAATAATTCGGCCTTCCGCTTGCCCTTCGGAATCCCCACCAGCCAGAACTTCATACTCAGGGCCTTTCATCACCAGTCGAGGACTCCCCTTTGGATTAGGAGCAATGGTCCCATTCAAAAGTAGAGCCACCCCTCCAACAAAGGTTTTTTCAAGATAGGGTTGATTGAAAAACACGCATTCGATAACCCCCGTTTCATCACGAACCGTAATTGTCACCACCACCAACCGGCGACGAGAAGTCGTATTGATCCGACAACGTTCAACCAGCCCTTTAATGGTCGCCTTCATCCCGGGAAGGAGATTCCCGATTGGAAGGACTTCCAAACGATTATCGTAACGCCAAGGCACAAACCAAAAGGCATCTTCGACATTCTCAATACCTAATTTTTCCAATAAGCGAGCCCGACGGGGTCCAACACCTTTGGCAAATTGAATGGGCGTACTCCAAAGAGGGGATTGAGTCACCATGGCAAGTAAAGAAATTGCTGACTAGAAAATGATGGGAATAATCACGAAATACTGACAGTCAGGTATCGATCAAGCAGATTCATCATTAACAGAGAAATTCATCAAAAATACGAGTCCAACGGCGAAATTCTTTTCTTTCCCTCGACTTGTGTGTACAATACCACTTGTGATACCACAGCAAGACTTAATGTAAAACCATCCGAACAAATTTCTTAGGGAGCATCTTATGGCCTTCTCGTGTGAAGTGTGCGGAAAACATCGGTTAGTGGGAAATAATGTTAGTCATGCCA
Source organism: uncultured bacterium (assembly GCA_965370985.1). Classification (GTDB taxonomy): domain Bacteria; phylum Nitrospirota; class Nitrospiria; order Nitrospirales; family UBA8639; genus Nitrospira_E. The sequence goes on along the minus strand of CBDUWS010000029.1, from coordinate 7,540 downwards.
ATAACCGCACCAAACGGGTGTTTCGCCCCAACCTTCGAACCGTTCGTGCTCTTATAAAGGGTGCAGCCAAAAGAATCAAAGTCTGCACGCGCTGTCTACGTTCAGGTTTTGTGCAAAAGGCGGTTTAAGAAAGCCTCGATCGGCCAACCCTCGGCCCTCCCGGGCCAGCATTTTCTTCTCCTAACCCTTCTTGCCACTGGACTGACGTTCGTTTATATCCTCTGGTTGTGCAGCACACCACTCTCACACGCCTTCTTGCCGTCGGCCTGACCGGGCTGCTGCATCCGCTCTGCTTTCCACATTTTGATCTAGGATGGCTGGCATGGGTTGTCCTTGTCCCGCTACATCTGATCATTGAGAAAACTGAACCAAAGAACGCCTTCCGCTACGGCTGGCTAGCAGGAGTTATTGCCTTTACCGGAACCATTCCTTGGGTCATCACTGCCATGAATCAGTATGGGCAGGTGCCTTTTGTGGTGAGCACCCTATTGATGCTATTGCTGGCGACCTACCTTGGACTTTTTGTTGGAGCATACGCTTGGGGCTACACAAGATTACACCATCGGCATCCCGGCTGGCTGTGGCTGGGGGCACCTTCCTTGTGGGTCTCGTTGGAATACCTCCGTACCTATGCCTTTAGCGGGTTTCCCTGGGCACTACTTGGATATTCGCAATATCAATGGCTTTCGATTATTCAAATTTCGGATATGGCCGGGGTCTATGGGGTGTCCTTTTTAGTTGTCATGGGCAATGTAGCCATGACCGTAATTTTGTCTTGGCTTTGGGACAGGAAAGACCAACTCTCAGTTTCCTTTCCCTGGCAACCCACTCTGGCCTTTGTAGTCATACTGAGTACGTCCCTCGCATATGGGCAATGGCAAATCAATCAACAAGCCATGTTGGATAGATCAGCCAGATCGTTGTCCCTTGGACTTATTCAGGCCAATATTGCACAAGACAAGAAATGGGATAAGACCTACATTGACGAAACCCTTAGCCGCTATACCACCCTCAGCCAACAAACAGGGAAGAACCTTGACCTGCTCATTTGGCCTGAGGCTGCCACTCCATTTTTCTTTGAAAAAGAACTGGCTTATCAAAAAATTATTCTCTCTGTTCTGAGAGACAGCCAGAGTCCCTTGCTCTTCGGGAGTCCCACCCTTCGCTTCGAGCTGGACGGAAGCCCATATTTACTCAATAGTGCCTACATGTTGTCTCCAGAAAAATTGATGACTGGTCGATATGACAAACGCCATCTCGTCCCATTTGGTGAGTACATTCCCTTAAAATCGATATTGTTCTTCCTTGATAAACTCGTGGTGGGCATTGGTGATTTCAAACCAGGCCACGGCCCGATGACGCTTCAGCTCCCTGATTCATCCGAAAAGGTTCAGCTTTCATTTGGCGTCCCTATTTGCTTTGAAATCATTTTTCCCGATCTCGTGCGACGGATGGCCAAGGAAGGTGCAAACTTTCTTGTCACCCTGACTAATGATGCTTGGTTCGGCGACTCAGCCGCACCGTATCAACACTTTTCCATGGCAGTATTTCGTGCCGTAGAAAATCACAGAGCCTTTGCGCGTGCGGCCAACACCGGCATTTCTGGCTTTATCGGTCCAGATGGACGCATCCTGACCCAGACACCAATTTTTACCCAGCAGGCTGTGTCAGGTTCCATCCCACTTCGCACATCCTCACTCACCATGTATACGCAATATGGGGATGTCTTTAGTTGGGGTTGTGTTATACTGACGGGAATATTTTTGATAGGGTGTCGCATGACAGCATCGACTCAAAAAGAGCGCAAAATTTCTTCACCCACAACATAACGAGAGGAACACGACACATGCTCGAAGACATTGGTAGTCGCATGGACAACATCAACGCCCATATCCTAGATTTTCGGAGGTATCTTTGACCTCCCTCGCCTGACATCTGAACTCGACGAAATCCAGCAAGAGACCTCCCAGCCAGATTTTTGGAATGATCCCCGCCACGCGGCTAAGGTGGGACAACGTCAAGCTGAGCTTGAAAGTCAGCTCCGTCGCCTACAAGAACTGGAACAACAACGGGATGATCTCCTTGCCATTCTGGACCTGATTGGACAGCAGGGTGACCAGGAACTGGAAGCCGAATGGAAGCAGGGCATTCAAACGATTGAAAACTCTCTGGAGGCGTGGCGGCTTGAGAAACTCTTATCCGATGAACATGATCGTAACAATGCCATTCTTTCCATCAACCCGGGCGCTGGTGGAACCGAATCTCAAGATTGGGCCCAGATGCTGATGCGCATGTATGTCCGATGGGCACAAGAACGCAACTTCAAAGTGGAAACGATTGATTTGCAACCTGGCGATGAGGCCGGCATCAAAAGCGTGACGTTAGGCATTGCCGGACCGCTAGCCTATGGCTATTTACGGTCCGAAGCAGGTGTCCACCGCCTGGTACGCATTTCACCCTTTGATGCCAACAAGCGACGCCATACCTCCTTTGCCGCCGTTGGGGTATACCCCGAGTTAGACGATGACATTGAAATCGTCATTGATGACAAAGATTTGCGAATTGATACCTTCCGCGCCGGCGGCGCCGGCGGACAAAATGTCAACAAAGTTGAAACAGCCATTCGTATGACTCACCTTCCCACTGGCATTGTCGTCCAATGTCAGAATGAACGCTCCCAGTTGCAAAATCGTATCGGGGCCATGCGCGTGATGAAAGCCAAGCTGTATGAAGTCGAGCAGCAGAAGAAGGACGCAGAGTTTCAAAGCATCGTGGGCGAAAAAAAGGATATCGCCTGGGGCAGTCAGATCAGATCCTATGTGTTCCAACCCTACCAGATGGTGAAAGATCATCGCACCAATCATGAGTCGGGCAATCTGGCCGCGGTCATGGATGGGGCACTGGATCCTTTTATTGAAGCCTATCTCACGATGAAAGCGTCAAAAAGTACTCAAAGCATAACCCCGTAAGGGTATAGAATATTCACGCTTCATGTTGAATGTGAACATCGCACCGTACATCAGCAACTCTACAGCCACCCACGGCTTCTCCTGTTAGCCGTAGAACCTTTGATACGACATGGATGAACTGAACGAACAACAACAACAGCGTCTAGAAAAACTTCAGGTGCTTCAAGACAAAGGCCTCCGGCCCTTTGGCACAAGCTTTTCGACCACCCACACACTCGAAACGATTTTGCAGACCTATTCGGCCTTGCCAAAGGAAGAACTGGAAGCCACGCCCATTTCATGCAAAGTCGCCGGGCGCATCATCGCGATGCGCCGTTTTGGCAAAGCGGCCTTTGCTGGACTTCAGGAAGAAGGTCATCGGCTGCAAGTTTATCTGAAGAAAGATTTGCTTGGAGACCAAGCCTATGAACTCTGTCAATTATTAGACTTGGGTGATTGGATCGGCGTGGAAGGGCGACTCTTCCGGACGAAAACTGACGAACTCACTGTTGAAGTACACACCTTGACGTTTCTCACCAAAGGGTTACGTCCGCTTCCGGAAAAATGGCATGGGCTAACAGATATCGAAACCCGCTATCGTCAACGCTATGTGGACCTGATTGCCAATCCCACAGTGCAGCAGGTGTTTCGCACCCGCAGCCGTATCGTTACCACTATCCGGACCTTTCTGACCGAACGGGGATTTCTTGAAGTGGAAACGCCGATGATGCATCCCATCCCCGGAGGCGCCACGGCCAGGCCCTTCGTCACTCACCACAATACCTTGGATGTCGATTTGTATTTACGCGTGGCCCCGGAGCTCTATCTCAAACGCCTCATCGTTGGCGGTTTTCGGCGAGTATTTGAAATCAATCGCAATTTTAGAAATGAAGGTATTTCCACCATTCATAATCCAGAATTTACGATGCTGGAATTTTATCAGGCCTATGCTGATTATCATGATCTGATGGACCTAACAGAACAACTGTTCCATCAATTAAGCCTGGAAGTCTGTGGTCACGCAACGGTTGATTACCAGGGGCAACCAATCAGTCTGGCTCCGCCCTGGCCACGTCTCTCATATTTAGACTCCATTGTGGAAGTGGGAAAGCTGGACAAGGCTATTCTCTCGGATCACGATCAAGCCATACAGGCGGCTAAATCATTGGGAGTGGCCGTGCCACCCAAGACCAGCCATATCGATATACTGGTGGCCCTTTTTGAAGAAACGGTGGAACACACCCTCATCCAACCTACATTTATTACTGATTTTCCAATTGAAATTTCTCCGTTGGCACGCAAGAAAGAATCGAATCCCGCCCTCACCGACCGGTTTGAACTCTTCATTGGTGGCCGGGAACTTGCCAACGGCTTTTCCGAGTTAAACGATCCAATCGACCAACGCCAACGCTTTGAGGCACAAGTGGCCCTACGCGATGCTGGCGACGAAGAGGCGCATAACCTGGACGAAGATTTCATTCGCGCACTGGAATATGGCATGCCACCCACGGCCGGCGAAGGCATCGGCATCGACCGGCTGGTCATGCTTTTGACTAACCAAGCCTCGATTCGTGATGTCATCCTGTTTCCGCAATTGCGACCGGACCACTCCGCATGACCTTACCCTATGAAATGATCATCGGCCTGCGATACTTGCGGGCTAAACGCCGACAACGCACGATCTCGCTAAATACATTCATCTCTATTGCTGGGATTACTTTAGGCGTGGCCGCATTGATCGGGACTCTTGGCATCATGACCGGCTTCAAGGAAGATCTCCAGTCAAAAATTCTCGGCACCACCGCCCATGTCATCGTGCAGGAACGCGGAACGAATGCTATGAAAGGCTATGCCGATGTGCTTCAACAAATCGAAGCTGTCCCCGATGTGGTGGCTGCGGCACCGTTTATTTTCAAACAAGTCCTCATCTCTTCGAAAAGCAGCGTACAAGGGGTGATCTTACGAGGGATTCAATCCGACAGGGAAATTCAAGTCACAGATTTACAAGCCAATATAAAATTCGGCGATTTGGCAGGGTTGCAAGATCCGTCACTAGTTTCGACTGAAAGTGGGGTTTCACTTTCGGGACAACCACCTGCGCCATCAGCCAATCGACCAGGCATTATTCTCGGAAAAGAACTGTCGATGCGGCTTGGCGTCTTTCTCGGTGATTCCATCAACGTGGTCTCACCTGTCGGTCCGATCAAATCATTCACGATGACCCCGAAAATTCGCCCTTATACTGTCGTGGGAATTTTCGAATCTGGCATGTTCGAATATGATTCATCTCTCTCCTACATCAGCTTGAAAGAAGCCCAAAAATTCTTTGGCCTTGGCGACACCGTCACGGGTATTCAAGTGAAGGTGAATGATGTCTTTTTAGCGCAGAACATTGCCCAGCGACTGGAAGCCACCCTCGGTCTGAGCTTTATGGCACGGGATTGGATGCAGCTGAATAGCAATTTATTTTCCGCCTTAAAATTAGAAAAAACCATGATGTTCCTGCTCTTGGTCCTCATCACGCTCGTGGCCTCATTTAATATCGTCGGCACCCTGACGATGATCGTCAACGAAAAACAACGGGAAATCGCCATTCTCAAAGCCATGGGGGCGACCCCACAATCTATCATGAGAATTTTCATGCTCAACGGTCTGGTCATTGGATTGGTCGGAACCGGCATCGGCGTGCCCTTAGGCTATTCATTCTTATGGCTCATCCAGAATTATTGGACCTTTGACGCTTCGGTCTACTACATTTCTCGCATTCCAGTTCACATTCTTCCATTAGATGTGGTGATAGTGGTCACGTCAGCAATTCTCATCAGTTTCGTCGCCACGTTTTACCCCTCATGGCAAGCTGCCAAGTTAGATCCCGTCAGCGCCCTTCGCTATGAATAACGCCGCCGCACCGCAATCAAATGCACCAACGCCATTGGTGCAAGTCGAAAACCTACAACGATCGTTTAACATGGGAAACCAAACCGTGCATGTCTTGAACGGCATCACGATGACCATCCAACGAGGGGAAATGGTGTCTGTTATTGGTGCTTCAGGAGCTGGGAAAAGTACCTTGCTGCATATCCTTGGCACCTTGGATCGCCCGACAAAAGGAGAGGTGCTATTTGAAGGAAAAAACATGTTCAAGGCCAGTGAAACTGCCCTGGCCAGTTTTCGAAATCGACGGATCGGGTTTGTGTTTCAGTTTCATCATCTCCTTCCGGAATTTACCGCCTTAGAAAACGTCTACCTTCCCGCCCTCATACACAAGATCCCTAAGGACACGGCCATTCAAGCAGGCAAATCCCTGTTATCCGAAGTGGGGTTATCGCATCGTTTACACCACAAACCCGGGGAGTTATCGGGAGGAGAACAACAGCGTGTCGCCGTGGCTCGTGCGCTTATCCGTCAACCCGACCTGGTCTTAGCAGATGAACCGACGGGTAATTTAGATACGCACACGGGAGACGAACTGTTCGAATTGTTACGAAAGTTAAATGAGACACTTGGGACCGCCTTTATCATCGTCACCCACAATGAAAAACTCTCTCATCAGACCGATCGTTTGATCCACCTCCAGGACGGCCAAATCCTCGAAGACCGCTGCTTGAAATAAAACTCCCATTCCTTAGGTTTCGAAAAAAGCCATGACAAAAAGAAAGGGGACGTTCATATTCTATGAACGTCCCCTTCATTGGAATGCTGAGCTTGTCGGTCAATGACCTGTCAGTTCTCCTATTCTAATATCTAATTATTCACGGGGAGGCGGTGATGCGGCCTTTGATCTCATCAAACGTGGCCTTGGGAATCACATTCTTGGCCACCAATTCCCCACGCAAACGATACGGGCGATTGGACACCACTTCTTCAGCCATTTCCCGGCTCAACCCCAAGGTTAAAACGAGATCACTGACTGAGGCCTTATTGATATTCACCAAATCGCCTCCAACTTTTGGAAGTGTTGGTAAAGTGGAAATTTTCGGCACCTGAGGTTTGGAAGGCATACCAGCCTTTGATGTCACAGAGGAAGAGAGATTAGGCTTTGAGGCCGCGGCCTTGGAAGTCCTAGAGGTTGATGACATTCCACCTCCAGTTGCCCCTCCCATGGTCGATTGGGGGAAAGCATGCGAATCTTTGAGTTCCTTTTTATACCGCAAGACGGTCTTTTTGAGAGTCTTGTTTTGTGCCTTAATTTTTTGATATTGCGCGCTAATCACCCGCAATTTCGTACTGAGTTTGGCCTTTTCCTGATCAAGCTCCCGCTCACGGGTTTCCAGCAAAGTCTGTTCGTTCTTACGCCCTTCCTTAATACGTTGGACCTCAGTGGTCATCATCTCTAAATCTGTGGAAATTTTTTCGTTCAACCCTTTAAGGTTCCGAATTTGTTCCTCGAGCGCTTCCTGATGCATTCGACCCTTTTCCAGTTCAGCCTTGGCCGACTCCATATCAGATACCGCACCCTCATATTTGGTTTTCGACACCATGCAACCTGATAGACCCACTATCAGCATTAAAGCTATCGCTATCCACCGTGTCATATCCACCTCCTCGTCCCTGCTAAAAAGAATAGTCATCCGTGAAAACTCCGTCTTTCC
>CBDUWS010000028.1:0-11623 GCA_965370985.1 uncultured bacterium | reverse complement strand
TACGAGGAATAATGTCCACGAGGCCCTGACCTTCAAGTTTCAGAAGCGCCTCCCGAATAGGTGCTCGGCTTACGCCCAATGTCTTCTGAAGTTCTTTCTCTACAATTTGTTGTCCCGGTTGTATTCTGCCTTCAATGATGGCATCTTTTAGGGAATTGGTAATGTCCTCCATAAGGGAGTGGGGAAGATGAATGCCCTCAAAGGCGTTGTTATCGTTCATGTTTTTACCTATTCGATTTAAATTGATCTTACATCCCTAAATAAGCCTTGCGGATCAGGTCGGACTCAAGGAGCTCTTCTCCCTTGCCCTCCATTATGATCTGGCCGCGTTGCAGCACATAGCCCCGATCGACCAGCTTCAGCACCTGGGTGACTTTCTGCTCGACCATAAGGATGGTTGTGCCTTTGTTCCGAATTGCCTCACAGGTACGAATCACCTTTTGGGACAGGATAGGACTCAAGCCCAGGGACGGCTCATCCAGCATCAGCAGGCGAGGTTTGGCCATCAACCCCCGTGCAATGGCGAGTTGTTGGCGTTCGCCACCGCTGAGGGTTTCGCTCTTCTGGTTTTCTCGTTCTTTGAGCATGGGGAAGAGGCTGAACATCTCCTGCAGGGTCTCCTCCACCTCTTCGGCATCGTCGCGAGTATGGGCACCGACCAGCAGGTTCTCCTTGACCGTCAGTTTATCGAAAATCCGTCGTCCTTCCGGAACATGGGCAATTCCCTTGGCCGCGATTGCATATGGCGGCATGGTCTGGATCGGCTGGCTCAAGAACTCGATGGATCCCTCAAATGGGTTCACCAGACCAGAAATGGTTTTTAGAATGGTTGTCTTTCCAGCGCTGTTGGCCCCGACGATGGCGACGAACTGTCCTTCCTCGACCGAAAAAGAGACATCCTCCAGAATGGGGACGATGTCATAGCGAACCGATATTCCGTTGACCTTAAGCATCGTATTCCTCGCCTAAATATGCCTTGATGACGCGTTCATCCAGAACAACTTCTTCCGGCGGACCCTGTACGATGAGCTCACCCGAGTCGAAGACCGCGATCCGCTTTGAAATTTTCATGATCACTTCCATAACGTGTTCCACGACTATAATGGTAATCCCTTTTTCATGGACCCTTTGGACCAGAGCAATGGCCTCCTCTGTTTCGGTAGGATTTAGTCCGGCCATCACCTCGTCCAGCAGCACGAGCTTGGGTTCGGTAGCGATGGTTCTGGATAGTTCGATGCGCTTTTGGTCAGCCAGTGTCAAACTGCCGACCTTCTGATCGCGTTTCTCCTCCAAGCCCGTAAACTCGAGAATCTCCTGCGCGAGGTCCATGGTCTTCTTTGTGTTGGCATGACGGCAAAAGGCACCCATCATTACGTTTTCCAGCACCGTCATTTCGCTGAAACTCTGAACGATCTGAAAGGTGCGGCAGATCCCCAGGTGGCAGACACGGTGGGGTGCCATCCCGGTGATATTCTGTCCTTTGAAAATGATATCGCCCCGGGAGGCGTTAAGGAATCCGGAGATGCAATTGAAAAAAGTTGTCTTGCCTGCCCCGTTGGGGCCGATCAGCCCCAGAATTTCGCCTTCTTCTACGGACAGGTGGATGCCGTCCAGCGCCGCCAACTCGCCGAAATACATGCTGACGTCTTTCGCTTCCAAAATGGCCATCACTCGTTCCTTTTCTTATATGTGAACCGTTTGAACAGCCCGACTACCCCTCTGGGTTCAAAGATGCAGATGAGCACGATCAATGCCCCCAACACAATGAGATCGATCCCCATTCCGGTACCTCCCAGCCAGATTCTGCTGTATTCCTGCAAGGGAATCATGATCATGGCTCCCAGCAGCGGGCCCCACAGGAATCCTGCGCCGCCCAAAGCAGTGATCAACACAATCTTGATGGAAATGTCCAGGGACAGCACGGTCGCCGGTTCGATATGTAGCACATAGAGCCCGTAGAAAGAGCCGCAGATTGCTGTAAAAAAAGCACTGATCATTAAAGCATACTGCTTGTAAAAAGAAATATTAACGCCCATGGCCTGGGCGGCTTCCGGCCGCTGTTTGATGGCCCGAAAATAATAACCCATCCGAGAGCGCTCCATTCGGAAGGTCACGTAAGTGACAAGGAAGAAAATGATCAGGGCCGTATAGTGGTAGGGGAGTTTGGTTTTGTAGAACATGAAATTGGCCCATCCCGGATCCAATACGGGTGCGTCCAGCCCAATGGGTCCGTCCACCCAGTTCCAACTGGAGAAGAGTTCTCGCACAACCTCGGCCACGGCAAAGGTGGAGATGGCGAAATAGTGGCCTTTAAGTCGAAAAACCGGGATGCCAATGATCACTGCCACGATGATGGCGATCAGGCCTCCAATGGTCATTCCGATCCAAGGGGTTAACCCCCACTGGTTCAGTGGGGCCATGGCCGCATACGCGCCGATGCCAAAGAATACGGCATGGCCAAAGGAAACCTGGCCGGCATAGCCACCGATCAGGTTCCAGGCTTGGCTCAGAGTCGCGTAAAGAAGTAGCATGATCATCAGATGCTGAAAATGAACATCGGAGATGATCAGCGGCGCCACCGCAAAAGCCGCCAGTAAACACCCCAGTGTGATCATAAAATTTCTATCAGTTTGCATTGATTTCTTCTTTCAATTTGCTGAGAATCCCTGCCAGTTTCCCGCTAGCGGGAAGATCTTCAGCCGGTTTTGATTACCAGCCGAACAGTCCCTTGGGCCGTATCGAAATGACTACCAGATACATTACGAACACGAGCGTATATTTGAATTCAGGCCCGATGAGGAATCCGCCCAGGTTCTCCACAAGCCCGACAAGAATGCCGGCCAGAAAGGCCCCCGTAATGTTGCCGAACCCGCCCAGGGCTACGATTACGAAGCTGAGAATTACGAAATTGAGTCCGACTTCGGGAAACACAGCATAAAAATTGACTAGAAATCCGCCGGCTACGCCTACGCAGGCTGTCCCCAAACCAAAGGTCAGCGCGAAGACCCGGTTGGTATTGATCCCCATGAGTAAGGCCGTGTCCTTGTCTAGTGCTGTGGCACGCAAGGCCCGTCCGAATTTTGATTTGGACAAAAATAGATAAATTGCGTAAGTCACCAACACGCAGCCGATTGCCGAGGCGGTCTGGGGAAGGCTGAAATACAACCCCCCGAAGGACAGAGTTTTGCCGGCCAGTATGGATTTGTTGATCACGCGGTAGTTGGGTCCCAAAAAGAAAAGGACCAGGTTTCGGATCAAGATGCTCAACCCGAAGGTGGCCAGCAAGGCGATGAGGCCCGGGTAACCAAGAACCGGCTTGATAACGAAGCGGAATATCAGCAATCCGATAAAAAAGAGCAACACAACGACCATGGGCAGTGAGAATAAGGGGTCAAGGCCAAAGTTGTTGAACATCATAAAGCTGGTGAACATTGCCAGCATCAGAAAATCGCCATGGGCGAAATTGAGAATATCCATAACGCCCCAGATTAGGGTTAACCCGACGGCGATCAGGGAAAAAACGAGGCCGATGAGTAGGCCGCTGATGATCAGCTGAAGAAAAATGGTCAGATCCACGGATTTGCCTCTCTTTGCCTGGGGTTTGGGAATAGAGAAGTTGCCCTAAAAAGGGACGCCCCTGCCGGAACGTCCCTTAGCTCAGGCTGTGTTTACGGTCTCATCGGCCAAGACATACCGGTGGTGGCCCACTCACTCGGCCAGACTACTTTGTAGTCGCCTTTCCGGATCTGGCTCAGGGTCGAATCGATCCAAATGTTCTGGCCATTGGCGTCGAACTTCACGCCCTTGCCGGGCATGGTCTCGATCTTCAAGGCCGTGGTGGCCAGCGCGTCACGAATCGCGTCCGGGCTCAGGTCCTTGGCCCGGTTGAAGGCGTCGGCCGCTACAAAAAGGGTGGTGAACCCCTCCATCGAGATGCCGTCCAGGTTCATGCCGGTTTTGGCCTTGTACATTTCGTTGATCTGCTTGAGATGTGCCTTTTTGGAAATGAAATCTTCGGCAAAGGTGCAGGATCCCATATATCCCTCGACTGTATCGCCAAGCTGGCTGGCGAACTTGGGGTTCTGGTATCCGCCGCAGAAGGAGATGTTGGCGTTGGTTTTGACCCCGAGGTTCTGGTAGGTTTTGGCAAAAAGAGTCATCTCGCTGAACAAGGTGGCGTGGATGACCACATCGGGCTTGGCTGCTTTGATCTTAAGCACCTCGGCATTGACGTCAGTGGCCTTGTACTCGTAGGGAATGTCTGCGACGAGCTCATAGGCCCCACCGGATTCCGAGATTCTCTTTTTGACTTCCTTCATGGCGTGGACGCCGAACTCGGTCCTTTCGTAGACCATGCCGACCCGCTTGACTTGTTTCCCCTGCTTTGCCATGTCATCCAAAAAATTGAAAAACATGCGGGAGTCATGGAAATCGGTGGGAGCGACGCGAAAGAAGTACTTCAATCCGCGCTCGGTCAAGGCGGCTGAGGAAGAAACACCGCACAAGTAAGGAAATTTGTTCCGCTCGGCTACAAAGCTAGTGGGTTTGCTCACCGCACTCTGGTAAGCGCCGATGATCAGTTTGGCCGTGCCGTCCTGGAGAATACGCTCGGTTTCAGCCTTGCCCACCTCAGGGGAGCCCTGGGTATCGTAGAACTTCAAAACGATCTTGGCCCCGCCCTTGCTGGGAATGCCTTCGGTTTTGGCATAGGGTATGCCCTGAATGTCGTAAGAGTCGTTGATGACTTCCGCAGCCACTTCATAAACGGTCTTCATCCGCTTGCCGGCTTCGGTCAGAGCGCCGGAAAGGGGATATAACAAGGCGACTTCGATATCATCCACTGCCTTTGCAGTGGATGAAAATGCTAAGACAAGTGCAAGTAAAATAACCAAATAGATACTTTTTTTCATTTTTACACCTCCTCATCTGGTCGCGCCAGAAGGTAAAAAAGTTTTAAGAAATTAATGACCTCCCCTAAATTCGTCATTAATTCCCAAGTATATGGGCCTCGGACAACAATTGAATTATTCATGCTTCTGGTCGAGAATTTGGTTGATCCATCCAAGCCCCAGGTCAACTAACTTGCCGGGAATAGGTATGCCCGTCTTCCGGTTCCATCCCATAATGTCATAATAAATATCCAGAGCGGTTTCGAATTCATTGCGATCTAAAGCTTTTCCCTTGAGCAGGCCTCCTTCCAACGGTTCAAAAAAGCGATCAGGGAGTCGATCATCCTTACGAGAAACGCCTTCTCTGGCGGACACAACTCGTTTGATCGTGATGGTACGCTCACCTAACTTCATGATCTCCCATAAATTTGTATCCCATCCGGTAGCGGCCTGGACCGCTGCGGCCACTTGATTCATCTTAAGCAGTTTTCCGGGTCCTGCCGTAAAAATACAAAGGCCTAATGTATTGAAAACATTCCAGGTTTTTTGCATATAGGCAAACTGTCTGGCCTTCTCGGGGCCTAAAGAAACCGCAGGTGTAGGATCCATAAGACCCAATTCGGTCAAATCAGAAACACCGAAAGCGCCTTCTTGGAATAAATAATCATGCGGGGCTTCCGTGTGATTCGCCCCGGTGGAGGAAAGGGCGTACGCCAGGGCTAAACTTCCCTTACCTCTGGGTTCATGCATGGCCAATTCCTGACCTTTGACCTGCATGGCAAATTTTTCGGTCCCCTGGCCGATCTTTTGAGCAGCGCGCAATGTTCCTTCAGCCAATAAATCGCCGATTCCTTCTCTTTTAGCAATTTTATGAATGAGTTGAATCATTGCTTGATGATTGCCAAAGTTAAGTTCCAACCCATCTGTATCCTGAATGCTCAGGAGGCCGTTTTCAAAACATTCCATGGCAAAGGCAATTGAAGATCCTGCAGAAATGGTATCGATGGTGTAACGATTACAAAGTTCGTGGGCCTTACATATGGCTTCGAGGTTTGATATCCCGCATAATGATCCAAACGCAGCGGCCGTTTCATATTCGGGGCCACCGTACGCCGGATCTACCTGATGCTCACCGGTTGAACGAGCGACGCGCTTGCATCGGATCGGACAACCGTGGCAGCTATCGGCTTTAACGAAATATTCTTTATGAAAGGTCTCGCCGCAAATTTTATCGGCGTCTTCGAAGCTGCCACTGTGGAAGTTGCGTGTTGGTAAAATGCCGGCTTCATCTAACTCGGTTACATCCCACCCAATGGTGCCGCCATCATGGATAATTCGCTCAATCGGATGGTCCATAAAATTATCAGCATACCATCTGCTTATTTTTTTTAGCGCCTCATTATTTTTAAATGAAATTTTCTGCTTCCCGCGGACGGCAATGGCCTTAAGGTTTTTTGAACCCATAACGGCACCCATTCCCGAGCGGCCATTCGTGTGCCGAAGATTGTTGACCACACAAGCATATCTAACCATATTTTCGCCACCCGGCCCGATTGAGGCAACGCGGGCGCGGGATTCCCCTGTTTCATTGCGAATGATCTCCTGAGTATCTCCGGTGTCCTTGCCCCAAATATGGGTGGCATCGAGAATTTGGACCTTTTCATCATTGATCCACAGAAAGACCGGCTTTTCCGCTTTTCCTTCCACTAAAATAGCATCGTAGCCCGCCCTTTTTAATTCCGGAGACCACCATCCTCCGGCTTCTGCCTCGCCGTAACATCCTGTCAGAGGGGAAATCGCAGCGACTGAGAATCGGTTCGCCCCGGGAATTCCACTCCCAACCAATGGGCTTGAAGCAAATATAAGCAAATTTTCCGGATCGAGCGGATTGATTCCTGCTGGGCGTTCTTTAAGCAAATAATAACAGGCAAGGCAACTTCCACCAAAATAGGTTCGATAGATTTTTTCGTCAGGTTCTTCTACGGAATGGACTTGATTGCTGAGATCAACTCTGAGGATCTTTCCGGTCATGCCATATTTCATTTTTCCCCCGGACAGATTGGAGTTCATACCTGAATCTTAACCGCCTCCCATTGCGGCGATCAACTTAATTTCATCACCCTGCTGTAGAATATAATCTTTTGATTCTGCTTTCCCATTTACGATGTATAACGATATCAAATTCAGGGGCAATCCAATTTCCTGACAAACTACGTTTAAGCTTCGTCCTTCCTGGTCTTCGACGACCAGACGGTCTTTGCTATTGTTAACGTTGCTGCAAAAACGCTTCAAGGATCCTATCGATATAAACGTCACGCTCATATTCTGTATACACAAATTTTCGCTTTGCTTAGATTATTTCATCTGTAATCAGAAGGGAAAAATAAATCAGCTGCCCTCAAAATTTTTTGACCCAATTTACGTAAAATAACATTAACGCTATTGCTCATGTCGACAATACAAATTTTTAGTTTTTTGTCAAGAAAAAATCATTGTTTTGTCGCTGGTGAGATACCTTTTTTCAAGTGGCCGAAGAAGCCGATGCCGCTAAACGGGAATCTGAAATAGCCTTCCACAACAGTTGCTCCAAAGTCTGCACTTCTTCAAAAGGATTTATAATATCTGCATGCTTCAATAGCCCTAAAATATTTTTCTCACCGCCTAACATGTCGACGCCAAAACTGCCAAAGCGTTCACGGAAGATCATATGAACCCATTTAATTCGGTTTTGCCTGCGTTTTTCCGAGATGTTTCTTTCGTTTAAATAAAGGCCATGCTTCTCAATGGCAGTCACCAGAGCATCCAGCCCCCATCCTTCCAAAGCCGATGTCATGCTTAACGCTAAATTCCATCCCTCCATATCCGTACTTGCGATTGAAGCGACGGCCTCTAAGTCGTTTTTGGATTTTTCGGCCAAAGATTTCCGGTCGGCTTTATTCATCACCAAGATATGGGGGATTTCCATGATACCGGCTTTCATAAATTGCAAGACATCACCGCTGCCGGGTTGGACAACGCAGACAACGGTATCTACAACATCTTCGATTTCCGTTTCAGACTGGCCGACGCCAACGGTCTCGATGATAATACGATCATAAATAGACTCGAACAGCGTCAGGCATTGTCGTGTTCTCCATGCCAGACCCCCCAAATGGCGCCCTGCGGCCATACTTCTTATAAATATATCAGTATCTTTAGGGTCATACGATATTCGTGTGCGGTCCCCAAGCAGCGCCCCACCACTCATTTTGCTGCTTGGATCCACAGTAATAATTCCGATGGATTTTTTTTGATCGCGATATATAGGGATAATCCGGGAAAGAAGCGTCGATTTTCCCACGCCCGGCGGACCGGTTATTCCGATGACATGTCTTTCGGGTTTTGCATTCAGGCTGAGTGTTTCAACCAGCTTCACTCTGTGCGCAAGACTCGAAGGCTTCTTATCTTCCAGCAAATTAAGCGCTTGGGCAACCGCCGTCTTTTCACCCTTCAGGATTTCGTCAAGTCTGATGTCAGGGGGTTTAACTGTCACCGATATTCCCCTCCGTCACCGAAAGCTCAATATTGTTGGCATGGGCCACAACATCGATGATTTCGTTCATGATTTTATTCAAATCAAAATCCTTGGGTGCATAGACCCTTCGAATAATATTCAAATCCATTTTGGGGATATCTTGCTTCGGAATGATTCCACCCAGAACAATCGGGATGCTTTCAAGGCCGCGCTGTTTCATGCAGCCAATAACTTCCGGTACCAAACTAAGATGTGAACCGCTCAAAATAGAAAGACCGACAACATGCACACCCTCCTGTAACGCGCTTTCAGCAATTGTTTCTGGAGTCAATCTGATGCCCTCATACACAACTTCCATGCCGACCTCTCTTGCTTTCACCGCGATCTGCTCCGCACCATTGGAATGCCCGTCCAGCCCGGGTTTGCCAATAAGCAATTTCAGGTTGCGGCCGAGCGCTTCATTTAATTGCTGTATTTTGGCTCGCAGTCGTAAGATATTCTCGTTATCGAGTTTTCCAATCAAAACGCCGCTGATACCGGTCGGCGCTCTGTATTCACCAAAAACATCCCGCAACGTATCGGCCCATTCACCGGTCGTCACGCCGGCCTCAGCACATTCAATACTCGCGACCATGATATTTTCTTGCGCCATAATCGATTCCCGTAAATGATCCAAAGCAAATGCAACTTTATTTCGGTCGCGGGACTTGCGGAAGCGTTTCAAGCTTGTAATTTGTTGTGTTTCAACCGCGTCATCAACGCTAAGGAATGATTGGGCCGTGTTTTCTGTGAGCGGTGAAGGTTCTGCTTCTATAAATTTGTTTACCCCGGCAACAATGCGTTTGCCTGTTTCAATTTCACGCAATCTTTTTGCGTTGCTTTTGACTAGATTGCGCTTCATGTAACCGTTTTCCAGCGCCTCGATCGCGCCGCCCATTTCCATAATCATTTTCAGCTCGGCCTGCGCTTCTTCTTCCAGCTCCTTTTCTTTTCGCGAAATTACCTCCGACCCCTCAAAAATATCATCATATTCCAGCAGATCAGTCTCAAAAGCCATAATCTGTTGGAGTCTCAGGCTCCATTGCTGGTCCCATTTTCTGGGGAGCCCAAAGGCCTCATTCCAGGCCGGAAGCTGTATAGATCGGGCGCGGGCATTTTTGCTAAGTACGACACTTAGAAATTCATAAATAATTCGGGCGATATTGTTTTCCGGTTGCCGTTCCGTAAGACCTAAACTATTGACCTGAACACCATATCGAAATTTTCTCAGCTTCGGATCCTCAACACCATAATGATCTTTGCAGATCCGATCCCACATCTTTGTAAAAACCCTGACTTTACAAATTTCTTCAACGAAACGAATGCCCGCATTTAGAAAAAAGGAGATCCGGCCGACCACCTTGGGAAAGTCCTCCGGCCGCACGTCATCCCGCTCTTTAACGCTGTCCAGCACGGTCATGGCATTTGCGAGTGTGTAGGCCAATTCTTGAACCGGTGTGGATCCGGACTCCTGCAAATGGTATGAGCAGATATTTATTGGATTCCATTTCGGAATGTTATTCACGGTATAGCTTATCACGTCAGCGGTGAGCCGCATCGAAGGCTTGGGTGGGAAAATATAGGTTCCGCGACTCAAATATTCTTTAAGTATATCATTTTGAACGGTCCCTCTTAATCCGGAAATATCAGCCCCTTGTTTTTTTGCAGTGGCGATATAAAGGGCAAGAACCCACGCAGTGGGGGCATTTATGGTCATTGAGGTGTTGATCTTCTCCATCGGGATTTGATCAAACAGCACTTCCATATCTTCATAGTTCCTCATGGGCACGCCGAGTTTCCCGACCTCGCCATGAGCTAAAATATGATCTGAGTCATAGCCGGTCTGAGTTGGTAAATCAAAAGCGATGCTTAAACCCGTTTGACCTTTAGCCATATTCCCACGGTAGAGGTTGTTGGATTCCTTAGCGCTGGCATATCCGGAATACGTGCGCATTAGCCAGGGCTTATCTTTTATTTGATTTACCTTTTTCCCCATTTTGCCTCACTATTTTTTTATAGACTTCAATTGCAACATCCGGACAGATGATCGCACATAAGGTACACGCGTTGCAATCTTGATTGTCAGTCAAAAGGGCCAGGCGAATCCCCCTGAGGTCTGTCTGATCGGACAATCTGATACATTTCTTTGGGCAAGCGGTTATGCACAGGCCGCATCCCTTACACCGCTCTGCATCGATTATTATTTTACCCTTGGATTCGCTCATTTCTTCTGCTCCACCTTAGCTGCCTCCGAAACAGCTCGCATGCCTATTTTAATGGTTTTTTCATGTCTTCCTTTTTCGGGCTGGAAAATGTCTGAAGGGGAAAGTGGGGTATGATTTCCGATTCAATCTTTTTCATACAACTCGCAGAATCAAGCCTCCAATTGGTTGGACACGCTGCAAGCACTTCTACCAAACCAAATCCTTGATCCTGAATCTGAATCAAGAAGGCCTCAAGTATCGCCTTTTTTGTCAGCATGATATGTTTGACCGTGTGGATTGAAGTCCGGGATATATATGAATCGGGAGCGACCATTGACAGAAGCTCGGCCATCTTAAGGGGATATCCGCTGACATCGGGATCCCGGCCATGAGGATAACTGGTTGTTGCTTGCCCGATTAAGGTCGTCGGAGCCTGCTGGCCTCCTGTAGCCCCAAATACACCGTTGTTTACATAAATTACCGTGATCCGTTCGCAGCGTGATGCGGCATGGATAACTTCACCGGTTCCAATTGCCGCCATATCGCCATCACCCTGATAGGTAAAAACGACAGTCTCAGGACGTGCGCGCTTCAGGCCGGTGGCCACGGCCGGTCCCCGACCATGCAGCGACATGACCATATCGATGTCAAATTGGCGCCAGTTTCGGACTGAACATCCGGCAGACGTGATGCCGATTGTTTTAGGCGCAATATCAAGTTCATCCATTACCTCCGCCACCAGGCGGTGAATGATACCATGTGAGCAACCCGGGCAATAAGGGAAAGGAATATCCGTCATGGCAGCCGGTTTTTGGTAAACAATCTTAAAATCCTTCATCATCTAATCCTCTAAATTAAACAAACCGTAAGATCTCCCGATAAATCTCATCTGGCGAAAAGATATGCCCGCCTCCCACACCATAATGAATCACCTTTGCATCGCTGCCGGCAGACAGGCGAACATCTTCTATCATCTG
>CBDUWS010000027.1:0-11662 GCA_965370985.1 uncultured bacterium | reverse complement strand
ACGATGAAGAAGGCGCGGGCTTTGCGGATAATTCGGAGTAGGACGGTTTGCCCGGGTTTGACTTTCTCTAGCACTTTCGAGAATTGCGCGACGCTTCGGATGGGTTGACGATTGACTTCGGTGATGAAATCGCCTTCTTGAATCCCTTCTGAATGAGCGAGGCCCCCTCGCTCCACCTTTGAGACTAAGACGCCCACCGTTTCTTTGAGCTCAAATTCTTCAGCCAGGGCCGCAGTGAGGGCTTGCACGTCCAGGCCTAACTTTACTTCAGATTTTTGCAAGGGGAGTGAGGCAAGAGTTGTTTTCTCAGGCCGTTCAGCCATCGGGACATGGTAAATCATTTCTTTACCGTCCCGGAGCAAACGAATTTTAGCTTTTTCGCCGGGACCCACCTGAGCGACGAGGCGGGAGAGTTGATTCGGTGAATCAACGGGCTGATCCTCCACCATGAGAATAATATCGCCTGGCTTGATTCCGGCCTCATAGGCTGGGTCGTCTTCATAGACTTCATTGATCAGGACGCCTTGACCTTCTTTGATGCCAAATTGCTTAGACAGCTCTTTCGTTAAGGCTTGAATGCCCACACCCAGCCAACCCCGGACAACACGACCCTGTGTTACCAATTGATCGACTACACGAGACACCATATCCGCTGGGATGGAAAATCCAATGCCTTGCGCCATATGAATGATGGCCGTATTAATGCCAATGACTTCACCGCGAAGATTGAACAATGGCCCCCCGGAATTTCCCGGGTTAATGGCAGCATCGGTTTGAATGAAGTTTTCGTATTTCGACAAATTTAACCGCTCACGTCCAATACCGCTGATGACCCCCAAGGTGACGGTTCGGTCCAGACCCATCGGGTTGCCCACTGCCAGTACCCACTGACCGACTTTTAATGACCGTGAATCTCCGAATTGCGCCGCAGGCAGTTTTCGATCTGTTTCGATTTTGAGAACCGCAATGTCGGTTTCTTTGTCTCTACCAATGATGCGGGCGATAACGTGGGTTTTATCGGAGAGGCGGACTTCGGCCTCCCTGGTGTCTTCACCCACAACATGATTATTCGTCACAATAATGCCATCTTCTCGAATAATGACCCCTGAGCCACTTCCTTGTGCGTATGAGCCTCTTCGTTTAAATCCTTGAGACGAAGTGATTTCACGAATAGGGGTGATATTCACAACCGTTGGCATGACGCGTTCGGCCAAGCTTGTAATAGTAAACTGAATATCTTCTAGAGCTTGAAGTCCTCGAAGTTCTTTATCCGATGGTGTATTTGCGAAAGACAGGCTTGCGGTTAGAATTACGTAAACTATTGAATGGATGGCTATTTTAAATGAAAAACGCATGTATTTCTTTAAATACCGTAACGTCGCATAATAAATATTATGTCAAATAGAAATAAGGCTAATCTTGGGTTCGGTCCCCTTCATTAATCTACCGATGTTCTCCGTATGGCTATAAACAATTAATCCAAGAATGCTCAAAGAAAAGAGAATTAATTGAAAGTCCTCATTTAAAAAATACGCAAAAATGGGAAACCCTAAAAAAGCAGCCAATGCTCCCCCTGAGGAATATTTAAAGATTATCACAGTCCCAATCCATATTCCCACAAGGCAGGTTCCAAGAAATGGCTCAAGGCCAAAAACTGAGCCAATAGCTGTGGCGACACCTTTGCCTCCCTTAAATGCAAGAAAGACCGAAAAAATATGCCCAAAAACGACAGCAAAGCTTATAAGAAGAACCCATGGCCTGGGAGCTCCAAGGCTTTGAGCAATGACGGCGGCTACGACGCCTTTGCCAATATCCCCCACCAGGGTCAAAATCCCGGCTTTTTTCCCGGAAACACGCAGCACATTGGTAGACCCGATATTTTTGCTTCCAGAGGTTCGCGGATCTATCTCTCCCAATGCATGAGCTACAAGTAACCCAAACGGAATGGAGCCAAAAACATAGGCGCCAATGGCCCATAAAATATACAATAGCATTCCCCCTTGGCCTCAAATTGATTGGGCTACCAGTATGTGGGGCTTAACTTTTTAAAGATAAGAACGAGGTATCGCCAGCCTGAGACAAGCGAGAGCACAAGAGCCACATAAAGAAGGGTGATGCCAACTGAAGAAAGGAAAGCGTGGGCTTCAAGCCAAGCCCCTTGAAAAATTAAACACAGAATGCCACCAATTTGACCTATAACTTTAAATTTCCCAAGTGAATCGGCCGGAACGATAAAGCCCTCTTTAGCTGCCACGGCTCTTGCTCCGGTGACAATCAATTCTCGTGCAATCATTACGATCGCTAACCATACTGCTACCTGCTGAACTTGCACGAGAAGAATGAGTCCAGAAGCCACGAGCAGTTTGTCCGCAACAGGATCAAGTAATTTTCCAAGATTTGTGATTTGCCCGCTTCGACGTGCTAAATAGCCATCCAAAAAATCCGTAAAAGCCGCAGTGGCAAAGACCACTCCTGCCCATAGCGCACGTTCTGGCGTTGGCTCTAAATACAGCCAAACAAAAACCGGAATTAAAAAAATTCGCAGCAGCGTAATCGAATTAGGAAGATTCAGGATTGACTCCCCTATTTCTAAGCGTGAAATTTTTGTTTTGGGTTTTATTGTATCTACGGTATTCATTTTTTCTTAAAATTAATACAAAACATTAAGTTAAAGGCTGAGAATTCCCCTTACCTGAAACTTCATAAATCGCTTGAAGTTGAACGAGCAGCCCACGTAATTTTTCTAAGGGTACCATATTGGGACCATCGGATAAGGCATTCTCGGGATGAGGATGGACTTCCATAAAAAACCCATCACATCCGACTGCAGCAGCAGCCCTCGCTAATGGAGCCACAAATTCCCGTTGGCCCGACGAACAGGTTCCTCCCCCACCAGGTAATTGCACGCTATGAGTCGCATCAAAAATCACGGGATAGCCCAGGGCGCGCATGACAGGCAGGGCGCGCATATCCACAACAAGATTTTGATAGCCAAAGCTTGAGCCTCGTTCGGTTAAGAAAATATTCTTGGTTCCGGCCTCTTCAAGTTTTTTCACCACATTACTCATATCCCACGGTGATAAAAATTGCCCTTTTTTTACATTGACCACGCGACCAGATTTGGCTGCCGCACACAGCAAGTCTGTTTGCCGGCAAAGAAAGGCTGGGATCTGCAAGATATCGACGACTTCTGCAACTTGAGTCACATCTTGAACTTCGTGAATGTCGGTGAGAATGGGAACACCGACTTCTTCTTTAACTTTTTTAAGAATTTTTAATCCAGTGGAAAGTCCCAATCCTCGAAAGGAAGAGATCGAGGTCCGGTTGGCTTTATCATATGAGGCCTTAAAGATATATGGAATATGTAATTCTTGAGCAATTTTGGCAATCCCGGTCGCGGTTTCCAGAACGATCGCTTCACTTTCAATGACACAGGGACCTGCAATCAAAATGTGCGGAGAATTCCCACCCACCGCAAATGGGCCAATATGTACTTCAGGTGGCGGAGTCATAAGTAATCGGGTCGGCTATGTACCGAATTTTCGTTGAAGCGCAGCCCCAATGAAGGCTGTAAACAGTGGATGTGGCGAACACAGCCGGGAGTGAAATTCGGGGTGAAATTGTGTACCGACAAACCATGGGTGCCCTTGTAATTCAACAATTTCCACAAGCTTACCATCAGGAGATGTCCCGCTAACGATTAAGCCTTTTGAGGTTAACGCTTCAAGGTAATCATTATTAAATTCATACCGATGGCGATGCCGTTCCTGGATGTCAGATTGTTCGTAGGCCGTCGACGCCAAGGTTCCAGGAACCAGCTTGCAGGGAAAAGCGCCCAATCGCATAGTCCCGCCTTTGTCCTGAATGGATCGTTGCTCAGGCAGTAAATCAATAACGGCATGAGGGGTCTCGGGATTGAATTCCGAACTATTGGCTTTTTCTAATCCTGCAAGGTGTCGTGCAATTTCAATGACCGCACATTGCATCCCAAGACAAATCCCGAAAAAGGGGATATTTTTCTCTCGCACATAACGGATCGTCTCCACTTTTCCTTCGATCCCACGAATGCCGAATCCTCCAGGAATAATGACGCCATCCACATCGGCGAGGAGCCGTTCCGGGCCATTTCTTTCAATTTCACCAGACTCTACCCACTGAATCTTCACGCTGGTCTCGTCCCGCAAACCGCCATGAACCAGAGCTTCGGACAAACTTTTGTAGGATTCACGAGATTCGACATATTTTCCGACAAGCGCGATGGTCACTTCATGCCTGGGCCGTTTGATTTTTTGAACTAACATATCCCATTCACGTAGATTGGGTGGTCCGGTTTCGAGCTTGAGCAAGCGAACGATGAGTTCATCCAAGCCTTCTTTTCTTAGGACAACGGGAACCTCATAAATAGACTCCACGTCCTTGGCAGTAATGACGGAGTCTTTTTCCACGTTGCAAAACATGGCGATTTTATCTTTGACGCCCGGAGGGAGATACCGGTCAGTCCGACACAACAAAATATGTGGCTGTATCCCGATTTCTCGTAATTTATTCACGGAATGCTGCGTTGGCTTGGTTTTGAGTTCCCCTGCCGTACTGATATAGAGCACTAAAGTCAGATGAATATACAACACATTTTCGCGACCGATATCATAGGGCATCTGGCGAATGGCCTCTAAAAATGGGAGGCTTTCAATATCCCCGACCGTTCCACCGATTTCAACGATCACAACATCAACATCATGAGCGACATTCATAATCGCTTGCTTGATGGCATCGGTAATATGGGGAACCACCTGCACTGTCGCTCCAAGATATTCCCCTTTTCGTTCTTTTTGAATCACAGATTCATAAATCCGTCCTGTCGTACAATTATTTTCGCGGCTCAAATGAACCGTGGTAAAGCGTTCGTAATGTCCCAGATCCAAATCCGTTTCAGCACCATCGTCGGTGACATAAACTTCCCCATGTTGATAGGGATTCATGGTGCCCGGATCCACGTTGATATACGGATCCAGTTTCAAGAATGTAATGGTCATTCCCCGGCTTTCCAATAGGTGACCAATGGCTGCAGATGAAAGTCCTTTCCCCAGGGATGAAACGACCCCACCTGTGATGAAAATAAATTTACTCATAGTTCAGACTACGGATGGCATTGGTAAAAAGAACGTAGACTACCCAAGACTTCACCATATTGCTCTGTCTCTTTTCAACCCTCTCACACATACCGGATTTGGCTCTTGTGACACTCCCCTATTTCGCTAACAGAAAAGATTCTGCCATGACTAGATCTTCGGGAGTATCGATGCGAAGGGATTCATGCGCCGTCTCCCACACCATAATGGGCATTCCATATTCTAAGGCTCGAAGTTGCTCTAATTTCTCGGCTTCTTCAAGAAACCCACTGGGAAGTTCGCTAAATTGTTGTAAGGCAGCCTTTTGAAAAATATAGATTCCCAAATGCATCCAGGCGGCAGAGTCGGTCCCCGCAGGAATACCGTCTCGCCAACATGGCACCGCACTACGCGAAAAATACAAGGCGCGTCCATGTTTGTCCGTGACGACTTTCACAATCGAGGGATTCTCTCTCTCTTCTCCCTGGTGAAGTTTTCTCTTTAATGTGCCGATGCCGGCACCTGAGTGCAAAAATGGTTGAATAAGATCGCTCAGTAAACCGGGGTGAAGAAGAACTTCATCGGCCTGTAAATTCACGACCACATCGTGGGTCAATTGAGATGCCGCTTTCGCCACTCGGTCGGTTCCCGTCCGACACGGTTCGGTGACAAGACAAACTTCACCGCCAAAGTCTTTTACGGTTTGTAGAATAGCATCGTGGTCGGTTACGACGATGATTTGCCCTACTTGGGACACCTGCCGGGCGGCTTCATAAACATGTTGAATCAATGGCTTCCCTGCCAACTGTGCGAGGGGTTTGCCGGGGAATCGAGATGAGCCCTGACGAGCCGGAATGCACACACTCACCATGGACTCAGGAGAGGTCATGCGTCAACACCTTTTGAAGCTGAGATGGTGTGACCGTCGCGGTCCCAACCATTCCTACCACAATACCGGCGGCTTGATTGGCTAACACCGCAGCATCTGCGATTGAAGCCTTTGCACTTAAGGCTAAAGCTAACGTGCTGATAACAGTATCGCCGGCTCCAGTGACATCATAAACTTGTCGAGCGACTGCTGGGATAGTCCAAGAACGCCCATTGTGTTCAAAAATACTCATTCCCTCTTCTCCCCTCGTGATAACCACGGCTTGGCATTGCAGTCGTTTTTGGAGAGAACTGCCGATCTGTTCAATTGCGATATCTTGTGTAGGCAGAAATCCTGCCGCTTGCTTGGCTTCCAGGTGATTGGGCGTAATGACGGTCACCCCGGTATAGTAAGGCATGTGTTCAACTTTTGGGTCAACAATTATCGGTACTCCATATTGCTTGGCCAGTTTTGGAATGTGATGCATGAGTTCTTCCGTAATAAGACCTTTGGCATAATCTGAAATGACAATGCAAGAAAGATCGGGAAGGCGAGTGGCTACATGCCGGACAATTTTCTGTTCAATTGCCTTAGAGATCGGATCCCGTTGTTCGACATCAAATCGAACAATTTGCTGGTTGTGGGCAATGACTCTGGTTTTTTTTATGGTCGGTCGGCTTTTATCGATGAAGATTCCAGGAGATGGCTTTGATGCCTTACGAATATCATTTACTATCTGTTTTCCATACGGATCATCGCCAATGACGCCACAGAGTTCAACCTGACCGCCTAGCGTGACGATATTATGATAGACATTGGCGGCTCCACCCATCCGATAAGATTCCGAATTCACATGCACAACCGGGACGGGAGCTTCAGGGGAGACACGATTCACCGTTCCCCAAATATAATGATCAAGAATGAGATCGCCGAGTACTAATATTTTTGTTTGAGAGAAGCGACGAAGGTAGATCTTCAGTTTTCGAGAGGGAATCGATGGAACAGGAGAAGGGGTTTTCATTCGAACGCACTATTAAGGGAAAGAACGGCTAGGTCAGACCTCAAAAAACGCTTATTCAATACTTTTCCCAATTCGATTCCAGCGGATCCAATCCGCCCATGATCCTTGCCCGTTCCATGACCAGTATACTAGGAAAGCGCGGCCTTTAATTTTATTCATTTTCACAAAACCCCAAAAACGACTGTCAAGGCTTTGATCGCGATTATCCCCCATCACAAAATAGGAGTCAGGGGGGACGGTTAATGGACCTAAATTATCACGCTGATTGATACGGCCATCAATAATTCCCGGATCAACTCTTTGGGTAAAATCTTTATCAATAAAATGTTCTCCATTAACGAGAATTTTTTTATTGTGAATTTCAATGACATCACCAGGAGTTCCGATCACTCGTTTAATGAAATCTTTATTTTCATCTTCAGGATATCTGAACACGATGACATCTCCACGTTGAGGGGAGTCTAAGTCCATCACAATCGTGGAGGAAAAACAGGTGACGGGCGGAAATGCCAGTTGAAATTCACAATCTTTCGGCAATTGAAATCCATAGGCTAATTTTGAAACAAGAATATGATCGCCAATGAGCAGCGTAGGGATCATGGACCCTGAGGGAATTTTAAAGGCTTGAACTACGAACACGCGGATGGTTAGGGCTAAGATAATGGCAATGATAAGGGCTTCGGCATATTCCCGGATGATGGATTTTGTAGAAGGTGCGCTTTCTGAGTTCGCGGAAGCTTCGGAATGAGATTTCTCAAGATTCGTATCTGGAGTTTCCTTTGCGTTTGATGGCTGTGGCTCTTTATGTGACATCGGTGATTTAACTCGGGTCCGTCTTAAGAATGGCCAGAAACGCTTCTTGAGGCACTTCCACCCGACCTATTTGTTTCATACGTTTTTTCCCTTCCTTTTGCTTCTCCCATAATTTCCGCTTTCGGGAAATATCCCCACCATAACATTTTGCGGTCACATTTTTCTTGATCGCGCCTATAGTTTCTCTCGCAATGACTCGTTTCCCGATAGCGGCTTGTATGGCAATTTCAAACATTTGTTTCGGGATGAGTTCTTTCATTTTTTCGGCTAATTGTCGTCCGCGACTGGTGACTTTGTCCTTGTGGGCAATGATTGACAAAGCATCGACGGTTTCTCCATTGAGTAATAAATCGAGCTTCTCTAAATCAGATTTCCGATAGCCCAGCAATTCATAGTCTAAGGATGCATAGCCTTGGGTTCGAGATTTCAAACGATCATAAAAGTCTAACACAATTTCATTTAAAGGCAGTTCGTAGGTCAACATGGCCCGGGTGGGATCAAGATAGCTTAACCCGACCTGAATTCCCCGACGCTCCTGACAAAGCTGAAGGATATTCCCAATATACTGTTCCGGAACAATGATTGTTGCCTTAATAAAGGGTTCTTCTATTCGCTCAATTTGAGAAGGGTCAGGAAGTTTGGAAGGATTATCGATATCGATTACATTACCCTTTATGGAATGCACACGATACACCACCGTCGGCGCCGTACTAATGAGATCGAGAGCATATTCTCGCTCCAAACGTTCTCGAATGATTTCCATATGCAGCAGGCCCAAAAACCCGCATCGAAAACCGAAACCCAAGGCCAGTGACGTTTCAGGTTCATAGACAAACGAGGTATCATTGAGCTGTAATTTTTCCAAGGAGTCACGGAGATCCTCAAATTTGGCGTTATCCGTTGTATAGAGCCCACAAAAGACCACGGGCTTCACGTCCTGATAGCCAGGCAATGGCATGGTTGTCGGTCGCTTCGGATCCGTAATCGTATCCCCGATCTTCGTATCAGAAAGTTCCTTCATGCCTGCGCAAATATATCCCACCTCACCTGGCCCAAGTTGTGAAACTTTGGTTCGCTTAGGAGTGAACATACCGACTTCTAAGACTTCGAACTCTCGTCCCGACGACATCATCTTTATCATCATATTCTGGCGAACGGTTCCATCCATCACACGGAGCAAAACAATGGCACCTTGGTAATTGTCAAACCAGGAATCAAAAATCAAGGCCTTCAATGGCTCATCAGACGACCCGGTCGGAGCGGGAATAATATCCACAATACCTTCAAGGACTTCTTGAACTCCCCGCCCATCTTTAGCACTCACAAGGAATGCTTCATGCTCAGAAAGACCCAAGACATCACGGATTTGAGTTCTCACGCCCTCCACATCGGCACTGGCTAAATCAATCTTATTAATGACGGGAATAATGACTAAGTCGTTGGCAATCGCTAAGTAGGCGTTCGCGATGGTTTGAGCTTCGACGCCTTGAGTCGCATCAATCAATAAAAGGGCGCCTTCACAGGCTGCTAGACTCCTGGAGACTTCATAGGCAAAATCAACATGCCCGGGAGTATCGATCAAATTAAAGAGGTAGGTCTCCCCTTTCGAGGTTCGAAATTGAGTGGCCACAGCATGCGCTTTTATGGTAATTCCACGTTCACGCTCTAAATCCATGTCATCAAGGTATTGGGCGCGAAATTCACGTTGAGAGACCGCTCCGGTCATTTCCAAAAACCGATCGGCCAACGTCGATTTGCCGTGATCAATATGAGCAATAATTGAGAAATTTCGTATGTGGGTTTGCGGGAAGGTCTTATGCATTCGGAGTGTCTGTGATTGTAGTGAGGCGCTAAAAGGTTGTCAAAATTTATCAGGTTTCTCTAAGATCATTCGCAGAAAATGTCGAAGCAACCAGCCCAGTCCATCATGCAATTGCAAAAAGACGCTCGCTCCTATGTGTGGCATCCCTTTACCCAAATGCAGGAATGGGAAAAGCAACCACCTCTTATTATCAGTCGAGGCAAAGGGACTTTCGTCTATGATGTCGAAGGCAATGCCTATTTGGATGGGACATCATCCATTTGGGTCAACCTTCATGGACATCGGCACCCAACAATCGATCAGGCTATTCGCCACCAACTCACACAAATTGCACATACCACGCTCTTAGGACTTTCTCATCCCCCAGCCATTCAACTGGCGAAAGCCTTGATTAATATAGCTCCAAAGGGCCTCAGAAAAGTATTTTTTTCCGATAATGGATCCACGGCTGTCGAGGTCGCACTCAAGATGGCCATACAATATTGGCAGCAATGTCCTTCACCTCAACCACGGAAAACCCAGTTCATCCATCTTAGCTTGGCCTATCATGGTGACACAGTTGGAGGCATGAGTCTGAGTGGCATAGAGCTGTTTCAAAAGCCATTTTCTTCGCTGCTCTTTCCCGGCCGACATTCTTTTGATGCACCCTACTGTTATCGTTGTCCACTTAATTTGCAATTTCCACAATGTCATATGGCCTGTGTAGATCCACTTGAAAGGCTTCTCCAGGAAAAACATGAGGAAATTGCAGGAGTCATTGTGGAACCTATGGTCCAAGGGGTAGCCGGGCTCATCCCATCTCCCCCAGGGTATCTTAAACGTCTTCGAGAACTGTGTCGGCAATATCACGTCTTATTTATTGCCGATGAAGTGGCGACCGGATTTGGCCGAACTGGTCGCATGTTTGCCTGTGAGCATGAATCGGTTAGTCCGGACATTATGGCCATCGCGAAAGGATTAACGGGTGGCTATCTTCCCTTAGCCGCAACATTGGCCACCGATGAGATCTATTCCGCATTTTTGGGCGAGCCGAACGAAGGGAAAACGTTTTTTCACGGCCATAGTTACACTGGGAATCCTTTGGGATGTGCGGTTGCCCTGGCAAATCTCTCCATTTTTAAAACTGAACGAACGTTGACCAAAGTTCAACGGCGCACTTCAAAGTTTTCCGCTTTCCTTAAGACACTTGCAAGCGACCCATGGGTTGGAGATATCCGTCAATGCGGATATATGGTGGGCATCGAGTTAGTTCAGAATCAACAAACCAAAGCACCATTTTCAGTTATCGACCGGATTGGGCATCGAGTGACCGTAACGGCTCGAACACTGGGTCTTCTTATCCGGCCAATCGGCAATACCATGATTCTTATGCCGCCCCTTTCATCAACAGTACAAGAGTTAAAGCAAATGGTCGACATTATCAAAGTTGCCATTTCCGTTGTCCGCGCATCAAAAAGTGCAGATGAAAATATCTCGAATACAAAACCTTCTTGATGCCACGTCTTCCTGGCTTGCCCTGAAAGGAATGCCTTAGATTAATTCTACCCTTTGCCCCACCTGTAATCCGCAGCGATCTACGGCTCGGCCTTGCTTGATAAAGATCTCAAGGTGCCCGTTACTATTGATTAAAATTTCTGGAAGACCCGTGGCCCCTTCTCCATAAAATGTTTTGAGCCCTTTGATCGTCATATCTCCAACCGTGAGACCAGCACATTCTTGTTTGGTCACTGATCGAAAGGTTTCCATCTCAGTTGGCGTGATGTTGGTGATTGCGTTTCCAAAATGATCAATATAGATAATGCGCCCCTGGAGACTTTGTTGCTGCATTTTAGGGGGATCATCAGGAAATGTGACGTAATCATGGATCAACCGTCCGTAGGAACCAGGTACTTGCCCCTTCGTTAACCAGGCCGCGGATGGCGCAAACAAATCCCGGCCGTCAAATGTGGCTCCTGCTGAATCCAGCCGGTACTGTTTATTCTCAATTGCTCGAACCTCTACAGTGGCCTCTTCTTTGAAGATATAACTCA
>CBDUWS010000026.1:0-11747 GCA_965370985.1 uncultured bacterium | reverse complement strand
CCCAACGATGACCTATTCCAGAAATGTCACTCATCCCACTAAAGTCACGACAGCTCTTTTACTTGCTGCGGGTTCGGGAACTCGCCTGCAACCATTAACCTTGGATGCTCCCAAATGTCTCACGGAGGTCGGCGGTATTCCTATCCTCGAGCGTCTGGTCAACAATCTGCGTATACAGGGATTTGAACGCTTGGTCGTAGTCATCGGACACTTGGGTGATCGTATCCAGGAATTTCTGCAACAACATGCAGGTGATATGCGGATTGATTACGTCGTCAATCCCGTGTATCGGACAACCAATAATATCTACTCTCTCTGGCTGGCTCGTCAGCAGATCCGGGAGCCGTTTTTGTTGGTGGAAAGTGACTTGATTTTTGAGGCCCATATGCTGGACAACATGCTCCAACCTGACAAGATCGCGATTTCCAGGATACTCCCTTGGATGAACGGCACCACGGTGGAACTTGGGGCCAAAAGGCGGGTTACGAATTTTCACCTGTGTGGCATTAGTGATGATAACGCCCGCCAGTACAAAACGGTCAATCTCTACAGCTTATCCCTTCATTCATGGAGCAAGATTGAGGAAAGGTTAAGCCATTATGTTTCGGAAGGCAGACTTAGTGAGTATTACGAGGTCGTCTTAGCCGAGATGGTCGCTGACGGCACACTCTGTTTAGACGCGGTCTTCTTCAATGCAGAGCGATGGTATGAGATTGATACCATGACAGATCTGTACGCAGCAGAGATTCTGTTTGCCCAACACCCTTCCATCATCAACCCACCTATCCTCATCACGGCACCTGCGGCCATTCGTGTCTGAGATCAATCACGCATCAGTCAACCGGTATTGGGAGAACGTCAAGCCTTCGATCCTCGGGCCGTACATGATGGATGGCTTCGGCTTTCCGGTGGGTGCGGGCAATTTTCGTTTCCGTGGGGAGGTCCGAATCGTCCGGCGCTTGCTTTGCGGTGTCGAGCACAATGGCCCGGTTCTCGATCTTGGCAGTGGTGTTGGCCATTGGGCCGAAGAGTTCGCCCGAAATTTTTCACGGGTGGATGCGATCGAAGGCAGCCATGCACTCTACCAGGCGTTGGAGGCGCGATGCGCCCCGCATCCCAACATCCGCGCCATACACGGTGATGTCCTGTCGTTCGAGCCAGATGGCCATAATAGCTTGATCTTCCTCGGCGGTCTGCTCATGTACCTGGATGAACATGACGTGATTGTCCTGTTACACAAGTTGGTCCCGTGTCTCAGGCCAGGTGGAATCATTCTGTGCCGCGAGTCCACAGTTCGGGGTGAGACGGTGACGCGTACGGGCGACTACTCTGTCGTGTATCGTTCTGTGTCGGACTACACACGCATCTTCAATCAATGCGGATTGACCCTCAAGCACGTTGAACGAAACGAGCCCTATGTCCTCATGCAAATGGGGTGTGATCTGATCAAAAAATGGAAGCGGGTCGTCCCGGAATCCTTTCAGTTGCTGCCCATCGTGGGTGGCCTGACCTATTGGTGTCTACGGTTAGGAGCTCCCGTGATTAAGCGCCTCCCCAAGCTCCTTGGAATTCCGTTTCCGAGCCTGGAGAATCACTTTTTCGTACTCGGAACCGGACCGATTGAATGAACGGTTCAGAAAACCCCATGGGACACACACAAGGAAACTTTGTCTATCGGAACCTGGCCAATGTAGCCTCAATTCTCGGTGTGCTGCCTCTGGTGTTGCTGTTCTCGGAAGAGGGGTATTTTTATGTGATTCCACTCATCATCTTTAACAATGTGATGGACGACCTCGATGGCGTGCTGGCGGCCAAGTTGAATATCCGTAGCCGATTCGGTGCCGATCTTGACAATGTCTGCGATGCCGTCGCCCATGTAGTCTTGGCCTTGGCCGTAGGCGCACATTTCAGTGGACTGGTCTTGATGGGAAGCCTGATCGCTTCGGCTTCGATCATTCTTCGAGTCACGTCACGGGTCAATCCAGATGCGGTGCCTGGCGTGGGTTCCCCAACCAATGAACTCATGCGCCATATGCTGTTCGTCCTTCTGTTGACGCACATGTTTGATGTTGACCCTGAGTTGTATCTGATTCTGATATTCCTCTTGCATTCGATAACAATGACTTTGCCGATCAAGCTACCTATCCTTATTCGAGGGTTGGCAAAGACCGCCACAACCGTCACTTTGGTAAACGTGGCACTGGTGGCGGCATGGCTCATACCATCCGTTGCGCCATTCATCGCAATGGCCTTCATCGCCACCTACTTGTATTCATTTATAATAGGAGGGACCCAATGGCTAAAGAGAATGGGAAAAGAAAATGTGTAGGATGGTATGGCTGTGTACAGTATTTTCCGCAATAAAGAGCCCCAGATCAAATCTCCTTGCTCACAGAACTGAATTTTCTTAATCCATCGATTGACCAAATAGTCCAAATCGTTTTCCGTAAATTCTCGAAGAAACTGCTCACGGTCGGCATTTAAAGCCTTGAGTTCGTTCCGGAGGGAATCAATGAACGCTTTCGTGTGATCTTCAATCCGAATGTTGTGAAATCCGGCTGTTTCCAGCGCTTGGCCATAGGTGTCTAAATCTTGAAGATGATAGTGGCAATGACCCAAATACGTAATATTCGCGTCACTCACCGCAACTGCAATCGTGTCCTGATGGGTATCCAACCCAACAAACTTGCTAAACTGTTTCATGACCTGTCCTCCTTTATTTTAGCTCTGAGCTCGGGAATATTTTCCCCTAGCGCAACCCACGTTTCTTGAGGTTGGGCAGGTCAATACATGATGTCTAGGCGAGGAATTGCATGAACCGCTGTTTGTTCTGGACGGGGGTTAATGTCGGTCTTCCTAAATCTTTTCTTGCCCCTTTCTTGATACGAATCTCCAGTAAGCGTGGTCCTTGAGATGCTCGAATCCTGATGAGTTCGCTTTTGATCCCTTCAGCGGTCTGCACCTGGAATGTGGTGTGGTAGCCTGCCGCTTGAGCCATGGCCAAAAAGTTTACGTGAAACCCAACGGTCGGTTGTCCGCCCACGGAATCGTGTGCCCCGTTGTTGAGGAGAATATGTGAAAAATTCTGTGGTTTGAGAGATCCAGTGATAGTCAGTGTGCCCAAATGCATGAGTGTGGCGCCATCGCCATCTATACACCATACCTGTCGGTCTGGTTTATGAATCGCAATACCCAGGGCAATTTGTGAGGCATGTCCCATTCCACCGACCGTTAAAAAATCTCGTTGATGCCCTTGCTCCCTCTGCGCTCGACATTCAAAGACTTCGCGAGAGGGCATGCCAGTGGTTGAAACAACGATATCTTTATCTGCCAAGCCATCCAGGATATGGCGAATGGCATCTTCTCTTGTTAATTCAAGGGATGAGGCCAGTGATTGCCGGAGCTGAAATGGACTAAAGGTTCCTTTTCGAATGATCAGGGCATAGGGGCCATTCGTCTCACGAGCGGTGTGAAGTGCCTGCGTAATGGTCGCCTTGGCCTGATCCATTTCCGGGTTGACAATGGAATAGGGTATTCCCATCGAGTCCAACATGGGCAGCATGACTCGTCCTTGCTTTTTATGTTGAGGCTCATCATGCACGCCAGGTTCACCTCGCCATCCGATGACGAACAGTATGGGAATGGCATACACGTCCGGGTCGGCCAGTGAGAGGAGGGGGTTAATGATGTTCCCCAATCCGGAGTTCTGTAAATAGACCAGAGGAATGTTTCCGGTGGCAAGATGGTATCCAATAGCCAAGGCCACGGCTCCGCCCTCGTTGGCACTGATGATATGTTGGTGCGCTAAAGTCTTCTGAGTGACACAGGCACAAAAGTCTTTCAGTAGGGAATCCGGAACTCCAGTGAAAAATGACACTTCATGCTGCTGAAGACAGACAAGAAATTGTTCGGGATCAATCATTCATTGTGGTTTTGTGGGGGGGTAGAGGAAATGTCACAGGCCTTTTTGACTGGACAGAAAGGTATCAAAGAAGTCACCGGAGGGTCAATTGCGGTCCTGCGCGGCTCTTGCGGGAAGGCTGGTGCCATTGCATCTTGCCTGTTGTGCGCCTCACTGCTTTACCCATAATTGTCCCAAAATTGATTGCACAGCTTTTTCGCGCCCAACTGCCGCTCTTAGGTTGAAGGGATGGTCAACCACATTGCGGATACGTCATTTGTGAATGTGTCACGAGTGAAAGGCGAAGAGACCGTGGATGGTATGAAGCTCGTGGTCTTTCACGATAGCGACCCAGGGAATCAAGGCCCGTCTAACAGTTATTGTCGACGAGATGCTGCTGGTATTCGTTACTATGGATCCAAGCCCGGAGCGGAATTAGAACGACAGCTTATTCCGTATCAGATCATCCGTTTTCCTATTGAAGTGCCCAGTACGTTTCGGCAACTGAGCCGTCATAGGCCATGATCTTGACCGGGATGGACAGGATGATCGGGTGGATGTTCAAGCGGTGGTCACGGTGATCAGTCAGGAATCCGTCACGGTGCCCTTTGGCACATTTCGGGATGCCGTACGGATGGAGGCTCGCATGACCATGCTCGTTCACCTCTCGGGCAAGATAAAAATTGTCAAAGGGTCAGATACCATGACGGTCTGGTTTGCCAGGGAAACGAAGGTCATACTTTTGCCGTTCGATAAAAAACTAGAGTTGCGATTTCAATGGGACCTCTGACGCAAAGACAAGCCACTACGCGTGAAGAAATGTATGCAAAACGCCATAGATATTCATTTCACCTATAGCCAACTGATGGTGAATCCATCCGAGCGTTGTACGCACGAGCCGATTGTCAATAATTTCAAAAGACTGCCATGGTCCTGTATGAATCGACCGGTGAATCATGGCAGCTCACTTTTCCGCAATAAAGAGTCCCCAGATAAAATCCCCTTGCTCACAGAACTGAATTTTCTTAATCCATCGATTGACCAAATAGTCCAAATCGTTTTCCGTAAATTCTCGAAGAAACTGCTCACGGTCGGCATTTAAAGCCTTGAGTTCGTTCCGGAGGGAATCAATGAACGCTTTCGTGTGATCTTCAATCCGAATGTTGTGAAATCCGGCTGTTTCCAGCGCTTGGCCATAGGTGTCTAAATCTTGAAGATGATAGTGGCAATGACCCAAATACGTAATAAACGATTCCGCTAGAGGTCCCTTCCCTTTACAGAAGTCTGTAATAAAGAGCTGTCCGCCGGTTTTGAGGGATGCATACACATTCTTCCAAACAAGGTGCTTTTCCGCGATATATAAGATACAGTCTCGGGTCCAGGCTAAATCGAACGTATCTTGCGGAAGGACAGCGGTTCGGATGTCCGCCTGTTGGAATGAGACGTGAGGAAGTTTTTTTCTTTCTATCCGCGCAGTACTGATATCGACCATTTCCTGGGAGAAATCCAAGCCGACCACATCTGCACCGTAGTGCTCGGCAAGATAAAATGAGGCTCCACCTAAGCCGCTGCCAATGTCGAGAATCTTCATTCCTTCCCGCATCTGAAGCATCGAACAAAACGCCTCAACGGATTCAATCCCGCCAGGGCTTTGAAAGCCTTCTCCGTACATGCGTTCAGACCGCAAGATACTTTGCTGGGAATAGCGATTGGCTTCTTCTTCGGGTTGAAGCTCTTGTCCGTCAGGATGTGTTAATTGAGTCGTCACGGTTATGTCCTTCCCATCTCAATATTTTCTGGCAAAAATGAAGGTGGTCTGCCCGATACGCTTTCGTCGTTTTTCTCGTTCGTTTAAATATTCGACGATGCTTCCATCTTCATTCATGGTGCGTATGCGCTCCAGGGTCTGATGTAATTCTCCTTCTGACAGCAAGGCCCAGGTGGAATCACCGTCACGGAAGGATTTCTGTAACGGTCCTTTGGGGTCAAAATAGGATGGTCCCTGAAGGATCTCGTGGAGCGGCACGATGATGCCTTCTTGTTGAAAACCTGCGATGCGCAGCATCTCCAGCGTGAGGTCTATGGATGGGATACGGGCTGCCATTTTGTCTACGGTCTTAGGAAAGAGATCTGCCCACCAAAACCCATCAAGAAGTTGTTGTCGGCTGCACGTATTGAATACCAATACACCTTCAGGATGGAGAACACGATAGGCAGAGGAAATCATGGCCTGCACGTTGGGGAATCCGTCTGTCTTCCCAGGGTCATCCAGGTGGTGAATGACTTGATTGCACATGATCCCATCGAAGAAATCGTCAGGATAGGGAAGATTGAGCAAACTTCCGTGGTCAAATTTCGCATGAGAGCCATTGCCGAATTTGCTTTGAGCCTGAGCTAACATCCCTTCATTAATTTCAATGCCATGACAGGTCCCGACCTTGTCATGAATGGCTTGAAGATAATTGCCCGTCCCACATCCAGCGTCAAGGATGGTTTGTTCATGTAAGGGGCGAGTGTTGGTAGCAGCAAAACAACCCAAAATGACTTCCAATCCAATCGGCTGCCTCGTGGTGTCATACGAGTGCGAGGTGACGGAATAATTTTCGTAATCGGTGGAAGTGTTGAGAGTTTCTGAATCGAGTGGCTTCATCATATTCCTTATATTCCTTTTCCCTCACCTTAGAGTTTCTGCCCAAGCCCTTTGATAATCTTCAAATGAATCCACCTCCATCCACCCTTTGTAGGTTGGCACGCACTGCACATCGTGCCCTCGGTCAATGAGTTCCTGGATAAGATCGGTGAGTGAAGCTTGCGCCAATAAGCCGGATTCATGAAAACCCTTCGACTGGGTATTTTGGTTGACGTCCTTGTAGATCTCTTTGAAGGCCTTGATGCCTTGTTCGGAGAACATGGCGATACCGATGAACTCCCCATGGGCCTCCTCATGTGAGAGATTTCGGCCTATTTTTGTGATTTGATTCCCTTCGCCCTGATCGACATATCGATAGCTTATGCCTGGTGATGTTTTCAATTGGACCAAGTTCGGTTGAAGATTCAGATCTGGAAAATGTTTTTGGTGATCATGCCAGGCCATGTCCACCACGAGAGAAATATCAGCCGGGCTTTTTAGCAGCTTTTGCAGGAGTGGTGTGTCAAAAATAATGTCACCATAGAGGAGAAGACATCGGCCCTTCATTTCGTTCTCGGCGCAAAAGAAGGTGAAGAGGTCTCCGGTCTCTTCATACCGATCGTTATCATAGTAGCGAATGTTGGGAAGCGTGATGGCTTCTTTTTTATAGCCACGAATGAGCGCAATCTCTTTGATATTACATTCATTGAGTGTTCCGACCTGTCGCTCCAAAATAGTTTTCCCCTTCACATCTAACAGACATTTTGGTTTGTCCTGAATGAGAGGAAGGAGCGATTTTTCAAAACCAGCGGCGGCGATAATCGTCGTGATGCGTTCACCGTCTGGAGTGAGAAACCGGCGTTCGTCCTCCTTCATTTTGGAAACCCCAACCAATTCATAGACTTCATCCAATGTGACGATTTCGTCCTTCACGGCATGGGGCATTCCTTTATCGATAAGCTGTCGTAAGGTGTCTCGCATGGCCCGAATAGCTGATCGGAGAGCCTGATTGGCAAAGATGGCGACCTTGAATCCAGCCTCCTCAAGTTCCTTGGTCGTCACATCTCCGTATATCGTGGGTACGGCGACTAAGGGAATGAGTCCTTGGCAGGCTTGAGCCACATCCCGGAGTTCGTCAAAGGTTGGGGATTTTGAATGGATGAGAATGGCATCTGCGCCGGCTTCGGCATAGGCGTGAATACGCTTCAAGGCTTCTTCCTTTCC
This sequence comes from uncultured bacterium, assembly GCA_965370985.1. Classification (GTDB taxonomy): domain Bacteria; phylum Nitrospirota; class Nitrospiria; order Nitrospirales; family UBA8639; genus Nitrospira_E. The sequence goes on along the minus strand of CBDUWS010000026.1, from coordinate 3,993 downwards.
CCAGCCAGCAATCAGCGCTTCTGTCCTGGCGATGACCATAAAATCTGAGACCTCTTGAGCGGCCTTGGCCGCCCTGATTTTTCCACAATGTTCTTCAATCGAAATCAGTTCACGGCGAACGCCTGCATAGAAACTACAGCGCTTTGGGAAGACGTTATCTTCAATACAAATAGCGGCAATGCCCGCTCGTTCATGATCGTTCACGGTTCGCATGACATTTAAGGCATTCCCATACCCAGTATCACAGTCCGCGATAATTGGAATGGTGATCGCATCGGCCATGTTCCGTTCCACACCCACTTGTTCCGACAGCGTAATGAAGCTGGCATCGGGGATGCATTTGAGGGTCGCGGAGATCCCGAACCCACTAGCCCACACCGCGTCAAAGCCAGCTTGTTCGATGAGTTTCGCGCTCAACGCGTCGTGCGCTCCTGCCACTTTAATGATGCCGGGTCGCTGAAACAGAGCCTTCAATTTAGAAGCATTGTGCATAGTCATTCCTCAATGAGTGTTGAAACGGTTACACGAAGATCCACTGGACCCTCTGGGGAAAACTCACCCACTTCTTCCGCTAGAACCCTAGGGGATCATTTTCGAGAATATCGGCTCCCTAACTTCCGGGAACCCTTGCTGTATAGTGGAGAAACGGGGGGGACTCTTCGATGCCAGCACTTGACATTGCGGTAGCAGGTGAAGAACTAAAGCCTCCCTAACTTTGGATCCCAGTCGAATGTACTACTTTTCTGCACCGCAATCAACAAATCGGGCGTACGTTAGATTTCCAAAGGGCTTGACAGCCAAAGCACCGTCGATCGTTATGAAAGAATAAAAACGTAAATAATCGAAAAAATTGAAAAATATCAGATTAGTCGTATGGTGCAAGAGAAATGATATTACGGAACTGCTCATTCCACGTGAGAGTCGTAGATGGCAAGAAAAATGGACAGTGATTACCTCTCGGGCGAATGGGAGCCACCTTTGATTGGACAGGGAGGAGGGCTTTTCTGGTGGTGAATAATCAATTCATCGACTACGTTTCCGCAGTTCATGCAACGGCAAGCTACAGTCATGAGCGGCTCACAGGTTCCACCCAAGTCAACGAAATCTTCTTTTACCAAGTACCCTCCCATCGGATACACGCATTCCGTTGACTGACCATGCTCCGTTCGGAATTTAAGTAGAATTTCATTCCTCCCTCGCTCCTTTATTTTTAAAAAGTAATGAATCCTGGTCTACACTCGCCCAAGGATCCACTTTTACCCCTATACTCCAACGGGGCACACTCCCTTAGCCAACCAGAAATTAGGAAGCCTGTCATCCCTAGGCCCAAAGGGTGATCTGTCATGGAAGTTTATCCTGTCGAGAATTGTGCAGTTGAATACCCACCTTAGTGAATACATAAGGTGAATGATTCAAACAGCTTCATAACAAGGCCGCTCTTGGCTGTCAATCCGCTGTTTGTCAGTGCGCGGCCAGCTCCTGGAATCATTCAGGAACGATATTCTTTACCCACTTATTAACTATTTCTGGATGGTTCGCCACCCACTTTCTAGCCACCTCAACAGGATCTCGTTTTTCCAGCACCATTTGAGCAATCCATTCGCCTACCATATCAGAAGAGAGGGCCACCTGATTGAAAAACTGTGTGCCCTTGGGCGTACGGGTGATGAGGGTTTGAGAATACGCAATATACACGCTGGCATCTGGCCACGAACAGGTAATGCGGCTCCTTTCGTACCAATCCTGATCATCTTTTGGTTGGTACATCTTCCAGCAGCCCTTGGGGTTATAAAGCGGGTCATCCTTCTTGCTTTCCATGGCAAACCCGTCGAAAGGAGGCTCTTCAAGCTTCACCAAGTCGTACTTGGTGTGAATCCATTCGGGGGTCCAGGAGTAAAAAAGAATCGGTTTCTTTCTTGAATACGCCGTTTTCAGGTTGGCCTGGAACACCGCGACCGGTACTTCTATGGATTCAAAGAACTGTCCGTAGCCATAACTTTTTGCCTTCACATTCTCCACATTGGTAGATGCCCATCCAGGTGCGCCAGCCCAAAACTCCCCTTTACCATTTCCATCGGTGTCGAACAATTTTGCAATCTCAGGACTGGAGAGGTCTGTGACGGCCTTCACCCCGTACTGGTCCTGAACGTATCTGGGAATGAACAGCCCCTGGCCCCCATGGTAAGGGTTCAGATTGACCAGGACCGTTTCCCGTGAACCCGGCGCAATGTATCGGTTCCACTGCCCGGCTTGGTTCGGCATCCAGAAGTCCGGATGAACATCGATGCGACCATCCCCCTTGTCCATGGCCATGAGAATCACAGGTTGATCAGCCAGAACAAGTTCCACCTCGATGCCCAATTTAGTTTCAAGTATAGTTTTGAGAACGTGGGAAATCGCCAGTCCACCATCCCAGGTCAATTCACCAATGACGACCCTTTCCTTGATGGTGGGATCGGTGCATGTGAGGGTGCTAACGGCTAAGAGAAGTATAAGCAAAGGAGAGAGTCTCTTCAGGACCCCCCTCTCCAATGTTGGAGGGCTGATCAACCTCTTTGTATTCCTTTCTGAGATCCTTGCACTATTCGATCAAGGACCATGGCGAGGATGGCAATGGCAAGGCCCGCTAAAATGCCGTTTCCGGTCTCCACATGCTGAAGGGCGAATAACACGTCGTATCCCAACCCGCCTGCCCCGATCAAAGCAGCCACGACCACCATTGACAGGCTCATCATGATGGACTGATTTATGCCGGTCATGATGGAAGGAATGGCCAGGGGAATCTCCACCTTGAACAGGAGCTGGCGAGGGCTGGCACCGAACGCTACCGCTGCCTCACGAACCGAGTCAGGAACCTGCATAATACCTAGTGCCGTTAATCGGATTAAGGGCGGCATGGCAAATACAATCGTTGCCAGAATGCCCGGCGGTTTCCCAATAGAGAAGAAAGCCACAGCCGGAATCAGATAGACGAAACTTGGAATTGTTTGCATCATATCCAAAATGGGCCGGAGAATGGCATAGAGCCGTTTATTTTTGGCACACCAAATTCCCAATGGTGCACCCAACATAATGCAGAGACACATAGCTGTGCCAATCAGTGAAAAGGTGCTCATGGCTTTTTCCCAAAAGCCGAATAGTCCGACATAGAGAAGGGCCAGGCCACTAAAGATCGACACGGTGGGCCCAGCCATGCGCCAGGCCAGCAACATGATAAGAAGAAAGGTCACAGGCCATGGAGTCCCCACGAAAAGGAGGTCCAGAAAGTTCAGAACGGTCCGGATTCCAAATGTGATCGAGTCAAAAAAAGTCTCCAGGTGTATGACCATCCAGTCCACCATGTTGTCCATTGCCCCGGCAGTTTTGAGTTTAATGAAACGGGTTGTAGGGAACTTCTCAAGAAATTCTACGACTTGCGGTGCACTAAAACGGTAAGCCGTCAGCGGATAGATGATGGTCAGGAGACCCAGACCTGCGAGTCCCGATTTCCAACTAGTTCCCGTCGGAATATTGCGATGGCTTCTCCAGTGCATGAAAGCCCGCAGGTATGCCCAGTTGGCCACCAGACCCGTCACGGTACGGAAAGCGATTAGGAAGAAAAGACCGAGGAAAAGAGGGATGCCATCACGGCTTGTTGTGACCATGCCTCCATGACTTGAGGCCCAAAGAACTCGGGCGATCATGATCAGCCCAATCACATCCCCCAAGGCAGCAAACCAAAACACTATCCAGAGGTTCCGAGTTGCAGCCCAGAGGGGCCCGCCAAGGGCCGCGGCCCAGTTGAGACGGACCCCAGCAAAACTCTGTTGGGAAATTCGCTCGAACTGACGCGCATAGTAGCCAGCGTTTGGTCCAACCCATTTCTCGACCAGTTCCATACTGTTGGGTTTGGGGTTAGCACTTGGGGGCACCGACTCATCGTTGCCTTCTGTCCGAACTTTACTCGCCATAGTCTTTCTCCCCTTGAATGCCGCGTAACAGGTTGCGTTTGGT